>PWQB01000439.1 GCA_003556955.1 Nostocaceae cyanobacterium CSSed10_463m | reverse complement strand
GGTGTTGATGTTAAGTATGCCATTCACCCTGTAGCGGGAAGAATGCCAGGACACATGAATGTGTTATTGGCTGAGGCTAATGTGGCTTATACTCAGTTGTATGACATGGATGATATCAATCCTCAATTGGAAGCTGCGGATGTGGCTTTGGTAATTGGGGCTAATGATGTGGTGAATCCGGCGGCGCGTAGTGATGCCAATAGTCCGATTTATGGTATGCCGATTTTGGAAGTAGATCGGGCAAAGCAAACAATTGTAATTAAGCGTGGGATGAGTACGGGTTTTGCCGGTGTAGATAATGAATTGTTCTACAAGGAAAAAACTACCATGCTTTTTGGTAGTGCTAAGGATATGGTTTCTAAGTTAGTTGCAGAAGTGAAGCAGCTGTAACCAACCGCTCCAGACGCGGAGGAAAGAATTGTTCGATTAATTAGACGAAACTGTAGAGACATTCCATGCAATGTCTCTACTTTTTTTTGCCCCCGAATTTAACTGAATTTACCTGAATTTATCTCTATTTAGGTAATTTATCTAATTTTTATAGTCCTGATTTCTCCTGAACTATTCCCATCCATAAATTCAGATAATCAAAATATCGAGCCAGTGATTACAGCCCTAAAGTACACAAGAGTGCCTTCACTTGCTTGCAGAAGTATAATCGCTCACTTTCAGAAGATAATGACCATGAAATCCAAAATTGCTTTAACTACTCTGTTCACTTTGTCAGCTTTCTTATTCATTCCACAAGCAGGGTCTAGATTTACAAATATTATGCCTCCTGCATCAGCGCAACTCTCAATGCTTAATGCTAGCAGGTGTAACAATTCCATTCTCAAAGGCACTTATGTGGTCAATCTTACAGGCTGGGTGAACAATGATTCTGAACGTGTGCCTTATGCTTTAGTTGCTAACGTTGTTGCAGATGGCCAAGGGTTAGTTGCCGGAACAGGTACTGCATCTTTAGATGGTGTGATTTCCCCACTGGACATTACAGCTACATATACAGTTAACCCAGATTGTACTGGCATTGGCATCTCAGAACAAGTAGGGAGTTATAAATTTGTCATCTCTCCAGACGGTAGTAAGGCAATAAACATTAGTGATGTTCCCACAACTACCGTTACTGGAACCAGCGAAAGAATATCTCGGTAAATTTCAGTCACGCCACCAACCGCACAGACGCAAAGACAACACGGAGATCCAGATCCCTCACTTCTTGAAGAAGTGGGGGATATTTTTGTTGGTAACTTATTAACTTGTTAGTGTGGGTTTTAAATTGGGTAATTTATAGATATAGGCATTTTGTATAGATTTGGCGATAAATTAATGAATATTTCTGACTCTGAACTGAATTTAGAATCTTTGGCAGCACGAATTTCCAAGTTAGAGGTTGAACAAGATATCCGCCGGAAAAATATTGCTTGGTTAAAACAGTACTTTGATAAATTGAAACAGGCATTTCAGCAAAGACCTGAAATACAGCAATTTCAATTGCTTCAACAAGAAGTTGCTCTTTTAAATGCTAAATTTACTGAATTTAAACAATCCTTCAATGAATCACAAAATTTAGTTGCCATTGTGGATAATACTGAAAATTCAACTAAGTCAGGTAATTCAGATGATCCTGAAGTTGTCAATCAGTTTTTTGAGAAAGTGGAGCAGCAGCATAGTGAAAATACTGTTATCGCTGTATCTGAAAAAAAATCAGACAGTGATGTTACTGAAAAATATCAAAAAAACAATACTAAATTTACAAATTTAGAATTTCAGCTAGAGAGAATGATGTGGCTGGTTAACAGAATTTACATATCAAAATTAGAAAGTCAGGATATACCTATTGATGGGGCAGAATTTTGGCGGCGTTATGAAGCAGGGGAACGAGATTTTAGTAATTTGAATTTAACTGGCATCAATTTGAGTGGCAAAACTTTGAGGAATATTAATTTAACTCAAGCTAACCTAAAAAACGCAAACCTTAGTAGTATTTGTATAATTTCTGGAAATTTAAGTGCTGCTAATCTTCAGTATGCCGATATTAGTAAAGCCAGCATACTTGATACAAAAATCCAGCAAGCAAATTTTGACTATACTAATCTCTCTAAAATTACCCTCACATCTATAAGCCTAGAAAACATTACACTCAAAAAAGCTAACCTCGTCGGAGCCTATCTTGATAATATTAATTTGAGTGGAGCTAATTTATCTGGAGCTAACTTAAGTGGTTTAAATTTGCGAAAACTTAATTTAATCGGAGCAAATTTGAGTAATGCAAATCTTTATAATGCCAACTTACTAGAAAGCAATCTTGAAGGTGCAAACCTTCAGGAAGCGAATTTGCAAACTGCCATTTATAATGAACAGACTATTTTCCCCAAAGATTTTAGTCCTACTGAATCGGGAGCTTATTTAATTGCTCCAGGAGCATCATTGGCAAATGCTCACTTAGGCGGTGCTGATTTAAGTGGGGTGAACTTAACAGGAGCTAATCTAGAATCTTCTAACCTCGAATCAGTTAGATTAGATGGTAGCAATTTAAGTCAGGCTAATTTGAGTCGTGCCAATTTAAGCAAAGCAAATTTAAGCCATACAAAACTCATTCAGGCTAATCTGAAGGCAGCCACATTGAATCAAGCGAATTTGACTGGTGCTAATCTCACTGCTGCCATACTTACCAATGTACAATTAGGATTTTCTAACTTAAATGCCACTAACCTAACTGCTGCTATATTAAGTGGTGCTAATTTGACAAATGCCATATTGTCTGCTGTCAACTGTCGTGATGCTGATTTAACTAAAGTAAATTTTATTGGTGTGAGTCTGAACGGTAATTTCAGTAGGGCAAATTTTAGCGAAGCAAACCTCTGTGGAGTATCCCTGAAGAATCTTAACCTCACAGGAGCTAATTTTACTGCCTCTGACTTACGTGGTGCAAACTTTAGCACTGCCGATTTAGAAAAAGCTAACTTCAAAGATGCAAATATCAGTGGAGCTAACTTTGAAGAAGCAAATCTCACAGGTGCTATTATGACAAACGGTAAAATTCATGCTTAGAGATTTTAGTGGTTAAACCAGCCATCGCCTGAATTTTCTTAACTAATTGACTTTTGAATGGGAATTTCTATCAACAACTCACAACCATTACCAGGTTCAGAAAAACACTCAATTTTACCTCCGTGTTTTTCTACAATAATTTGGTAGCTAATAGATAAACCCAATCCAGTACCTTTACCTGGTTCTTTGGTAGTAAAGAAAGGTTCAAAAATGCGCGATCGCAAATTTTGAGGAATGCCAAAACCATTATCAATAATCCGAATCAAAATTTTATTTGAGGCTATAACTTCCGTACAAATAATAATTCTAGGATGTTGATTGGTTGTTTTATTTGCTACAGAATCTTCTAGAGAATCAATAGCATTATTAATGATATTTATAAATACCTGATTCATCTGGGCTGCATAACAGAGTACCGGAGGCAAATCACCATATTCCTTGACTACTTCAATAGCGAAAGAATTACCATCTGGTTGCAAGCGATGTTTTAAAATGAATAACGTGCTATCAATACCTTCATGAAGGTCAATATACTTCATTCCAGATTCGTCAAGCCGAGAAAATATTCGTAATGACAGCACTAATTGAGAGATGCGCTTGGCTCCTATTTTCATAGAAGTCAGAATTTTGGGCAAGTCATCAGCAATAAAATCTAAATCTAATTCTGCTAATTTTTCTTGAATTTCACCTGTTGATTGGGGATACTTTTGCTGATAAAAATCCAATATTTTAAATAAATTTTCTGTGTGTTCATTCACATAAGTGATATTGCCGTAAATAAAACTAATCGGATTATTAATTTCATGTGCTATTCCGGCAACTAACTGCCCTAAGCCTGCCATTTTTTCACTTTGAATTAGCTGGCTTTGAGTTTGTTTCAATTCCTTGAGAGTCTGTGCTATTTCTTCTTTTTGCCGTTGCGTTTGTTCTAGTAATTCTGCTTGCTGAATACCTACACCTAATTGAGTACTAATCTGTACTAGTAAATCTATTTCATCCTCTTGCCAGTCACGAGGATTAACGTGATGATATACCGATAAAAGTCCCCAAATTTTCTCACTTTGAAAAATTGGGATCATCATGAATGCCCTGGCTAAAATTGGTGTAGTGAGGGGAATATGACTGATAGTATGATTAATCTGATAAATATCTGAAATTACCAGCATTTTACCATTAGCAAAGTCTGAGCCTTGAGTTGATTGTAAATATTCATCTGCAATCATCGGTAAAAATTTTTGCACTGGTGTCAAACTTGGGGATAATGATTCGGCAACAAATTCGCCACTCCAATCGGAATTGAAGCGATAAATTGTGACTCTATCAACTTCTAAAATCCGTTGCACTTCTTGAGTCGTGGCTTTAAAGATAGTATTAATATCCAGGGATTGACGAATTTTTTCAACGGTAGCGGCTAAAGTCTTTGCTCTTTGTGCTGCTTTGCGTTCTCTGGCCGCAGCTTTAGATAGTTCTTCGGCTTGCATTTGCACTTGCTGTAAAGACTCAGCTTGTCGTAATGCTACCCCCAGTTGAATACCAACCTGTGCTAACAAATTGATTTCTTCATCTTGCCAATAGCGGGGTTGGGAGTTTTGATAAGCTACTAATAGTCCCCATAATTTATCGCCTTGAGAAATGGGGACAAAGACTTCATTGCGCGCGTAGTTATTCCCTTGCTGATTTGGAAAAAGAAAACGTTCTGTGGCTACTGGTGGCTGCGCTATTGGTGTTTGGTGATCAACGCTGGAATCAGCGACAAATTCGCCACTCCAGTCAGAGTGAAATTGATAAATTGCTACTCGTTCAACTTGTAATAACCCCAGGACTTCGTGAGTAGTGGTTTTAAAAATAGTGTCAATATCTAGAGACTGACGAATTTTTTCTATAGTGTTTGCCAGCGCTCTTTGCCTTTTTGCCGCTTTGCTGATTTCTGCCGCTTGGGTTTGCAGTTGTTGCAAAAATTCTGCCTGCTGCAAAGCTACACCTAATTGAGTACCTACTTGAGTGAGTAAATAAACTTCATCTTCTTGCCAATTACGACTGCTTGTGTTTTGGTACACTGCTAACAAGCCCCAGAGGGTTTGTCCGTGGTAAATAGCCATAATTACATAGGCTTTTGCTTGATAGCTCTCTAAAACTTCTAAGTAACACTGACTAAAATCAGCACTGTAAATATCATTACAAATACGATATACCTCACCTCTAGTAAAGCGACCACCTGCTGTATCTTGTAGGTAAGTATCTATTTCTGGAATTTTAGTTAAATCTTTAACAGTACAGTCACTAATATTTTCACGTAAATTTGGTTGTTGTAATTGCTGCTCAATCAGCGAAGTCCAGCCATCTCCCACAGATTCAAAGGCAAATTCACCACTCCAATCGGGATTGAAGCGATAAATAGCTACACGATCAGCATTTAACAACCTGCGTAGTTCTTCTGTACTAGTGCGAAAAATACTTTCTAGGTCAAGAGTTTGACGAATTTTTTCTACGGTTATGGCTATGGTTTTTTGCCATTCTGCGGCTTTTTGTCTCGCCCTTGCTTCTGCTAGTTGTGCCGACTGAAGTTTTACCTGTTCTAAGTAGTCTGCTTGCTGTAAAGCTACCCCTAGATGTTCAGCAATTAATTGTACAAACTCAATTTCCGAGGTGTTCCATTGCCGAGGGCCACTACACTGATGAATACACAACAATCCCCACAAATCTTGACCTTTGATCAAAGGTGAAACTATATTGGCACGGACTTGGAAGGCTTCTAACATCTGGATATGGCAATCACTGATCTCAGCTTGATAGATATCAGCGTTAACGTTAATTCGTCCTTGTTGATACAGTCCAGCAAATTTTCCCGCAAAACAGTGGTCATGCAGTTTAGCTGTTAATGCCGATTTCCAGGCTTCTGCCACATTTTCATAAATAAATTCGCCTTCCCAACCCAAATTAGGATAAAAACGAAATACCCCTACCCGGTCAGTATTTAAAAGTTGACGGAGTTCAGTCACCGTGGTTTGAAAAATGGTGTCTATATCCAGAGATTCACGAATCCGGGAAATAACTCCAGATAGGGCTTTCTGCTGTTCACTTTGAGATAAGGGCGATGTCATATCAGACTTGTTTGTGATTCAGAATGTGGGCATATTGGTGAATCTGAGCAGGTTTTTCCATACTCAGGGTGATTTTTAATGTTGAAAGTGCCTTATTCTATTTTAGAATTACCCTACTGAGTAATAATTTAACATTAAATATTTTTTTGAATACAACAACGTAGGGACATGACTAAATCGTGTCCCTACAAAAAAATTTTTCACTTGTGCGTGAATTATCGCCGTTTGGGAGAACTGCGGCGGATTTCGCGTTTTTCGTCTTCTCGGCGACGGCGATCGCGCCAATCTGCCAGCGTTAAGTAACCAACGCCACCAGTAACGGCTACGAGTAGTAATAAGGCTAATAAAGCCAAAAGATTCAGGAATGGATTTTCCACGCTTCCCCTATAATCCGTTACGTCCCCAAACTACCATCGCAATCGACCAAGTGAACACAACCAAGAGTGATACCCAACCCAGTGTCAAAGTTGCCATAATCTGACTTTCTAAATAATTACAAAACGTCTCTAATAACTATGATAATGGGAAAGGGCTGTTGATTCTGCAACGGTATTGCTCAGTTATGATGGCGTTTCTCAGTTAAGTGATATATAAGCAGCCCACCCCTAACCCTTTTCTATCACTCTAGAGAGAGAAAAATAAATGTAGGTTGGGTAGAACGTAGTGAAACCCAACAATGCCAAGGTCTTTGGGTGTTGGGTTGCGCTGTGCTTAACCCAACCTACGC
>PWQB01000607.1 GCA_003556955.1 Nostocaceae cyanobacterium CSSed10_463m | reverse complement strand
GGGAGGTGGCTGAGGTCATGGATGGGCGGACTCTGGCTTAGGTTACGAAAGTTTACATATCCTACACTCATTTTAAGATAAGCCAGTGCCAGCGCAAAGTTTTGATTAGAAAATACCTGCTTATTTGCTATCTGTTTTCCCCAAAAATCTCAAATTGGTCAGAACTAGCATCTGGATAGAATCCTTACGGCCACAGTCTTCAGCCATGCTTCCACCTCAGAAAAATATTCTGTGCATCAGACAAAAAAATTTTTTTAAAATCCAAATTCTGAAAAATCATGGTTAATGATTTTTATCTGGCGAAAGCGATAAAAATCAACCAAATATTTAAAGTTGTATTCTATACGACTCCATTTGTTGGAATCCATTAATATATGTGCCTAAATATACATTTTATTGCTTAGGGATAATTAAGTCCTCCCAAGCTGGTTTTTTGATAGCTAAAAATTTTGAAATTTCACCCTAAACTTGGCTGAAAACTCAGGATCATTGTGTTACGCTAAGATGTAGAGATTTTAAATTTTTCAGAACTCATTTTCCAAGGGTCAGCCGCCTTTAGGTGTTTTTGCCTAAGTGGTATTGAGTGTCTAAAATAAGTCAAGTCGTCTAAGTTGTGGCTGTAAACCAAGAATTAAGAAAATTATTTCTTTATTCTTTTTATGGCAATGAAGCCTCCTGAGACGGAGCTTTGCGGTATCCTTATGGTTATTCGCTGTTAGCTTGTAGCGTCTGTTGAACGTTAAGGCTGCTCTGATCATAGAGGTATGCCCACAAATAATGCAGACTAAGTAGACTGCTGAGGAGTGCAGCTAAAATTGCTGTTTAGCAATGTAACTGTTGTGGTGTGTGGTCTGCAAAAAAATCAGTTCAGTAATTATTAGTTAACCGTAGATTATTTTAAATTTACGGAAAAGTTTAGTATAGCAAACGCAGCCATCAAGGTTCACTTGGTTGGTTGAATTTCTTCTAATTTTCAAAATTACATATTCCATTAAGAAGGGTGCTGGTAGAACGATGATTTACGGGAAGATGCCTATGTTGACTTTTATTTTAGCTGCTGGATATTTGTTTACAGTCTACCTATTATTAGCGCTGGCAAAGAGAACTGGCAACAAATCTGTTCCGAAAGATTTACCTGCGACTAACTCAGAAAAACAAAATCAAGATATATCAGTAACTCATCAGGTGACTGAGGTACAACAAAGTGTTGAGTGCTGAGGGCTAAGTGTTGAGCATAAATCCATTTAAAATTGGGAAACTGCGGTATCAGTAAAATCCACAAGCTCAACTGTGGGAGTATGGCCGAGCCACTGCACACTGGATTTGGCAAACTGTTGTGGACAACCACTAACAGCGAAGCGAGTGGGTAATGGGGGGTGTGTACTGCTTAAACCCAGTAGGTCTAACTCTTGATGACAAGCGGCGACGACGTGAACAGCTGGGTCTACTAATTGAACTTGAGAGGGGAGCAGCGATCGCAGTACTGGTGCAAGATGGGGATAATGGGTACAGCCGTAAACCAATGTATCAATTTCTTGCTGGATTAATGGCTCTAAATAGGAGCGTGCCACTTCATGAGTGTAAGGGTCATTGATGCGATTTTGCTCAATGAGTGGTACGAACTCAGGACAACTGACTTGCCAGACTTGGACATTGGGATTAATTTCGAGAATTGCATGGCGATAGGCATTACTTTTAGCTGTGGCTGGGGTAGCAATGACACCGATACGTTTACCTTGCTGAACTGCTGCTTTTGCTCCTGGTAAGATGACTCCAATGATCGGCAGACTAAATTCTTGGCGGACTATTTCTAAAGCCAGGGCAGAACTAGTATTACAAGCCATAATCACCATTTTTACGCGTTGCTGTTGCATCCAGTTCAGGATTTCGCGTACATACTGTAAAATTTCTGCTTGTGAACGAATGCCATAAGGTAAACGAGCTGTATCTCCAAAATAAAGAATAGATTCATTAGGTAGATGGCGATACAGTTGTCGCAAAACTGTTAGCCCACCCACACCACTGTCAAAAATGCCGATGGGGGCGCGATGAGGTTCTTGAGCAAAATAGTCCAGATTTTCGTCAAAGATAGAGGATGAATACACAGGTAGATATTAATTGAGGTTTACAGTTGGCTGGGACGGAATTAATTACCTTATAAAGCAAAAGTGAACAATCTTGGAAACGTCTGCAATATCTTTTTGATAATTATTAGGCGCGTTATCCGGTTTTTAATATTACCAATTTTGGCAAGCACCATCACTGCCTCATCTTCCGCTTTGAAAATAAAATTCTGACCTGCGGCTTTCACAGATCAGAATTTCCTTTGCAGCAAAAACTTTTTCGCTGATATTAAAGCCACGGCTAATGGGTAAGTAATTTATCATATTGTTTTAATTTTGTCATCCTACTAAAGGAGGTAATTTTTTCATACCTACATCAGACAACACTCAATAGAACTAAATTACCAAAACAGGACTTGCACTCATGCAAATAGGGTAGGGCATACCCGAATTAACGCTAAAGCCCTTCGGGCATGGCTGCGCGTCGGGGGAGAATCCCACCTCTGGTCTAGATGACGCAAGGACTCTAGGTTAAGTGGTTTCGTTGAACCAAGAATCCCCGTCGATTTATCGCGGGGAGTGTCAATTATCTTCGTTGTAGATGCTGGAGGATACCACGGGCGATCGCATCGGCCATTTGATTTTGGTAAGCTGTGCTTCTCAGCCTAGCCGCATCCTCTGCACCTGTAACAAAACCCACTTCTACCAGCACCGAGGGCATAGAGCTTCTTCTGAGGACAAAAAATCTGGATCGGCGGACGTTTCTATCTCTGACTGTCACATTTTGAAGAACGCTGTTATGAATAGAGCGAGCTAGACTCAAACTATTATTGTTGTAATAGTAAGTTTCCAAACCATTAACCTCTGGACGACTCATACTGATGGCATTAGCATGGATGCTGACAAATAAATCAGCATTAGCTCGTTGTGCTAAATTCACTCGTCCTTGGAGGCTAACAAAATAGTCTGAATCACGGGTGAGTACTGCTTGGACACCATTTTGCTGCAAAATTGCTGCTACCCTTTGGCTAATGGGCAGAACAACACTTGACTCACGGAGTCCACCAATTCCAACTGCACCTGGATCTCTACCACCGTGTCCGGGGTCAATCATCACTACTGCTCTGGTTGCCGGTGCAGGACGTGGCGCTGGCTGGGGTCTGGGTGGGGGAGGAGCCGTGGGACTTGGTAGTTGCCCTTGGGTTGGCGGTGGTAGGGGTGGTAACGCCACTGGAGGTACTGGGGGTGAGGCCGTACCCTGACGAGAACCTTGTAATTGTAAAGCTAATATCTGGTTACTTACTTGGTTTAGTTCCCCAATTTGTACTCCCGTTGCTGGTTGTACCAAGACAACTACGGCGTTGTTTTGAGGTTGCAAGCGTACCCGAAGGATGGGACTATTGGCATTAAAATTTGGGCCAGTAACATTAGCAGCTAACTTAGCATTAGGAATAGTTATGCGGAATAAACCGGAGGATCTATCCCATCCACTGGTAGCATTTACTTTTTGATCCGATCTAATCAGTAACTGGGTATCATTATTACCCAATTCCACAGATTGAATTGTTGCTGGTGAATTGTTAGCAGCTGGGGTGTTAGGACTGTTCGAGACGGTGGGCTGACTGTTTGGGGAATTATTGGAATTATTAGAATTATTATTTCCTGGTAATCTGACCACACGAGAGGGTAAAACCACCAAACCGCCAGCGCTACTATTAGTTGCACGCCAGTCTGGGCTATCTGAGTTCACCCGCAAGGTCATGCGGACACCTGGAGGTTGGCTGTTTAAGGGAGTAAGTTCGATGCGACTGACACCATGTCTGTTAATTTCTTGATTTCGCTGCGTCAGACTGCTTGATAAGCTCGCGTCGGCAATATCCATAAAAATGGTGTTGCGATCGCTGCTCCGATTTATTTTAACTTGAGGATTGCCGCCACTAGTCCGCAGAAACAACCCATCTCCTGTTACCTGTAAGTTTTGAATTTGAGTGTTTCCAGGAGTGGCGCGGGCAACTTGATTGGAAAATTCTGGTTGCGTATTAGCATCAGAGTCAACAGTGACCACATTGTAAATATTTCTGGAAGAGCTTTCAGCTTGCTCTGGTATTAGCCTTGGTAATTGTACTCTCCAGCGATTGCCACTGACATTTTCAAATTGCACCTGCTGGGGGTCTAAGGTATACCCAGGATTAAGTTCCACAACTAGGCGCGTTGTTTGTGGGTCAAACTGCCCCACACGGACAACACGAATGGCTCCACCTATTTGCTGTGTAGACTGCGGCTGTCCGAAGGTCGTACCGGGTAAATCAATAACCAGACGTGTAGGGTTGAATATCAGTTGTGCTTGGGGTTGAACAGCAGTGTTTGTAGTAATTTCCAGACGATTTTGATTGGCATCAAAACGCCAAGATTCCAGTCTTGCTGCTACAGCCGGCGACGATAGTAAGACGATAGTTCCTACAGTACTGGGTAGTAACCAGTGTAATTTCACAATCCTTTCTCCTGATTCGCGTTCATGGGAGCCATCAATACCTCAACATATTGGCTAATCGTCACACTGTTACAACCTAATCTTGATGTTTGATACTTCTGTGACTTTTGTCCTGTGATCAAGACACAATTAATGGCTTAAATTGCTAGTATTCCCTCTAAGTTTGCCATCCTATCAGGATATAATATTTGAGAGAGCAAAGTATTTCAGATGCAACAAGAGTATCACTAGCATTGACCCTACTCAGTCAATATTGATCAGTGATACTTGACATAGCCTTGTTATTGGGACTGAGTTGTTTGACTACTCCCCCGAATAGAATTCGGGAGATTCTAAGCAGGTACTATGCAACTAGCCTGAGCTATGTTGCTTTGTTTGTTCTTAGCTGTTACCCAGATATAGATCCGGGTGGAGTGAGTCAAAGCACCCCTGGACACTCCACTTAAATTAAGTTCAAGTGTTGTGCTTACTTTACTAATACTCTTGGCTACACCATGACAATCTGCATTAATGTACCAATTCATTGCTGTGCGGAATAGTTCACTTTGAGTTCTGCATCTAGAAGATTTCCCGTTGTCGGGTTTTTTACAGTGTTTTGGTAGTGTTTCACCATCAACAAGTGACGCTACCGAGGTGTTTACTGCTTCTATTTGTTGAAACTCAATGCTGTATTTTTGGCACAGTTGTTGAATTCGTTGCTTGATTATAGCGGTGGGAATCTGGTCAAACTGTTGATTTCGCTGCTTGCACAAGTTAATTTCTGGCTTGATTCTTTGTCCCCAGCCAAATATAACTCGCCCAATGCGATTTTTCAGATAGTGGTTATTTGACCAAAAGCCTTGAATTTGATTTTGTTTAATAGTTGATGCCTTTTTAAACCATGCTTTCACCTGAGAGCCAAGGGATATCTTAATTTGTCGGTTTTTTAGTTTAAATGCTTGCCTGGGATAGCTAACCAAGTTTAAACCATTTTTTCTATAATTGGGTAGTTTTGGTTGAGCGGTAAACTCACCACATTTATATAAAGCTGTAAGATTAGCAAAAACTAACATTTTGAATGTTAATAGTGGTGAGACAAACAATAAATTTGACTGTCTCCAAGGACGGAGATTCATGGATTATGTTTCCTGAAATTGGGGAGCAGGTATTGGGGATTACACCTGAGAAATACTCTTGTTTGGTCTCTAGTACAGTACGGCGCAAATAAAGTCACATTCCCAGTCAATAAAAAGCCCATAAAATCAGCTTTTTAACTTTTGACTTTTGGCGAACGCCCTGCTATGCGAGTCCCCAAACCTTAGCTCTCCAAGTTAATTAGCTTTTTGATGAATTATCTTCATAATCTGGGCTATCTTCCCGATTCTTGGCATCATTTACGATAGCTGCTGTTGATGGCGGTTTTTCAACGATCAAGGGTGTTCCAGTTGCTCCGTCTAAAATCAGTTTGTCTGGATCTGCTACCAAGTTGTCTGATTCGGGGAATACAAATCGTAACAATGGGGGAGCCAAAAATGTGGTAATTATCACCATCATAATAATTGCTGCACCCAGTGATTTAGAAAGAACACCGCTAGCAGCACCGACACCAGCAAAGACTAATCCGACTTCACCACGAGGAACCATCCCCACACCAATTGCTAAACGGTTGATTTGAGGTTGACCAAAGACGCTGAAACCTGTAATTACTTTACCGATAATCGCCACGGCTATCAGGAAAGTTGCCATAATTAAACCTTCCCGATTGCTGGGAATGGCTGGGTTCAAAACTCCCAAGTCGGTTTTTGCCCCCACAGTCACAAAGAAAATTGGCACTAGCATATCGGCAATCGGGATAACTTGCTTTTGCAATTCTTTGCGTTTATCGGTTTCCTCTAAGACTAAACCTGCTGCAAAAGCTCCCAGAATCGCTTCTAAGTGGATAACAGAGGCAAAGTAGGCCATAGCAAAGGCAAAGGTGAATGCTGGTATGACTAGCTCGCCACGGGTTTTGAGTTGATTAGCGATCGCGACAAAGGACTTGTTAAAAATATTACCCAGGACGACAGCACCAATCAAAAAACCACTGGCACTGATAATCAGATAAATGACGTTGCCCACGTCTACTGCGCCATCTTTAGCTAGACTGGCAACTACTGCGAGAACGATGATTCCTAATACATCGTCCATGACAGCCGCACCCAGAATAATTTGTCCTTCTTTGGAGGTGAGTTTGCCTAGTTCTAACAGTACCTTGGAAGTAATACCGATACTAGTAGCAGTCAAGGCCGCTCCTGCAAAAATTGCTGGTACAGCACCGACACCAAACAAAAACATTAATCCTACAGTACCAGC
>PWQB01000199.1 GCA_003556955.1 Nostocaceae cyanobacterium CSSed10_463m | reverse complement strand
TCTTAATAGGTAATTGACAAATTAAGGCAATAACTACCATTGCTATAAGAAAAATAGCGAAAAGGCGCATTTCAAAATTTGCTTGACTAACAGGGACTGCACCCCTTGCAAGTACTGTGAAAATGTATAAAAATGGTGCAATAAAAATAGCAAATATAACTATCAGTTTTTGGAATAACGCTCTTTGCACCAGAGTTTTTTCCGCTTTTCTAATTTTTAATTCTAAAGGTTCTAACTGACCTAATTTATAAGTTTCATAAAATTTACGCATTTTATCAGTTAGTTCTATCAGGTCATTCTTTAATGATTTTTGATAATCGTAGAATATTTCACCATATTTTCTTTCATACTCTTCTATATATATATCTATATTTGGTACATCATTAAATCTATGACGAGCAACTACTGATTCATATATTTGCAAATTTATTTTTTTGATTTCCCCTAGTTGGTTGTCTAGCTTATTTTTGAAATCTTTAGTAGTTTGTTCACTATTTTGAAATAAATTTTTCCTCCTTTTTATTTCATCTAATATTGTATTCAAAAAAGACTGAAAATCATACTTTGCAGATTTTCTAGGCAATGATGGCAACATACTTACCAAATTCTTCGCCATATCTTTCAATTTTCTGTAAGAATTATTTGTATAGTAAGAGTTAGAAGAATCACTTGCACTAAATTGTTCTTTAATTAAATATATAGCCGTTAATAAATTTGGCTGATAATATTGATTAAACTTACTCAGCAATGAACTATCTATTTGAGATAAATTAACAGATGCCAAATATCTAATATTCCGATTTCTACTTTGCAAGCAATGCACTTGATTCGCTATCAAAGTATCAATATTTGAGTGGTTTTCAACTTCATGTATCTGCTTAATTGATTCTTGGCAAGCAGCTAATTCAAATAATTCATTTTCATCAACTTCTGATGCAGAACTTCCCATAGATTCTGCTCTTGTAAGAGATTGATTCACATCCCTAATACCTCTTAAAACTAAAGCAGTAAATATACTATTAATTACTTGCCAATAAATTGAATCCTTTTCATAAGACGTAGATGCTGTTTTAATTTTTAGCTCGGTTAAATTACCATATATCCAGAAACTCAAATATTCCTCAAAATCATTACTTGATAGCAGATTTTTATCATCAAGCCTTTTCAGCTTGTTCTGCATTATCCGTCCAGCAATATTCTTGGGTTCTACCGTTAGATATCTGGATACAGCAATAAAATCAAACCCAATATTTTCAATAGTCGTCGCCGCAGACCAGCGAATTAAATCTGTTTTTCCTGACTGCGCTTGCTCACTTAAAATCGCCAACAAATCATCACTTTGCTTCAATCTTTCTCGGATGTTTGCATCCGTAATCTTGCCAAAAGCCTGAATAGTTAAAGCCACCACTGCTTCTAACTTAAGATTTCTCAATATTTCTACAAGCGCCTCAACAGGTGGTGTATCACTTGTAGCTACCGCCTCAAATAAATCAATTTGTTCACCTGCGTTTTGACATTCCCGAAAGGCGTTAATGATATCAGCAGCAGTTTTGAGGCTGGAATAATTCATACTGATGGTAGATGTAAGGAGTTACCCATTGTCAAAATACCACACTAATTACTGTACTAATACAGTGTTTATACTTGATCAAAGTCGTAGAAAATCTTAGATGTGTCTCGATACTCAGCAGCGTTAGTTACAGCATATATACTGATGATTATCGGCTGTGGAAGTGAAAAGTTAAGTATTTGTACGTTTGTTGGTAATCAATTCTCGGTTGAAGAACCCCACCCCGCAAACGAGTCTACGGTGTACACTCAAGTGCTATGTGCAAAGGTTTTAAGCCTCCTAAACTCTTTAAACTGTGATTACGAGTGCAGCGATAGCGGAACGTTCGCGTAGTGTGCCGGAGGCTCTAGTAATCGCAAAAACGGATTATACGATTGCTGAGTCGCAAGGCGGCACGCTGCGCTTAAAGCTACGCTAACGCGGAGCGTGACCGCTTCGGTCTTATACTTCGTTCCACATGGCTAACGCCACGCTCCGCGAACGCAATGACATACATTTAAATTTTCACGCCGACTTACTTAGACAAGGTAGATTTTATACGCACAATAGTATTTTGACGGTCTATTGTTGTTACTAAAAGAAGATGATTGGGTACGGTTTTCCTCCCTTGTCTACTATCCTTCCTTGTCCACCAAGTCTAGCCCTCACGAGAATGTAAAATACCTACCCTTGTGAAGCCTCTTCCCCTCTGCGCCCTTTCCTCTTCCGTTACCTGTGGAAATGTAAATAAAAGTGTCAATTTTTATGAAATAGTGTTACATTTATTTACATAATCCTTTTAAATAGGATTAACTCAGCAATATAGCTTATTTAGCGAAAATTGGCTATTTTGTGCAAATCTGTCCTTTTTTCCCTCCTTATACAGCAGTTAATCTACCAGCCAATGGCTGGTTTTTGTTTCTGTTCACCTTTGTTGACAAAAAAAATGTATTTTATGCTACGATATATTAATGCTTTAGCTGAAAATGTATGCTCTGAACTAGCTACGTAGATAATACCGTGGTAATGTAAGGAATGGTATTTAATTCTGCTGGCAAGGTCATCAAAGAAGATATTTACTTAACAAGCTAAGGCTTATAAATTTACGATTCTTAGAATTAAGGTGGTATTAGCCGAGCGTTGTATGCGCTTTTGTATTAAACAAGCTTCATCCCAACGAAAAACTGTATTGTATAGGTTGACAGTTTGGAGTAAAAAATTTGGTTTACGGCAGTCTTGGTCAATAGCATCTATTTAACAGCCAAAGCCAAGTGATTGTTTTCTTGCCTTGCCATGTTCGTTCAACTCTGGAGGTATAGTTCATGTCCGTTCGCCTATATATAGGCAATTTGCCAAAAGAAGAAATAGATCGTCAGGATCTACAAGCAGTTTTTGCCGAAGAAGGCGATGCTGTGACTACCAAACTCATAAAAGACCGCAAAACTGGTAAATGCCGTGGTTTCGGCTTTCTCACAGTTAACAATGACGAACAAGCTGATCAAATTATTGAAAAGTATAATGGTCAATTGTTCAAAGAGACTCCCATAAAGCTAGAGAAAGCACTACCTCGCACCAAAGGCGAGGAGGGTGACGATCAACCAGCTAAAGCAGCTACTAGTGCTACTACTCATCCGGCTCCTGCCATCCAAAAAGAAGGTGGTCGTCGTGAGAAAGGCGCTAAGAAGTCGCGACGTGGCGGCGGTGGTGTGCGGGAAACCAGTACCAGCAGTGACTCAGATACTATTCGTCCTGATCCACGTTGGGCTTCGGAGTTAGAAAAGCTCAAGCAAATGCTAGCGGCACAAACTACCAATTGAGCCAGCCAGTCAGGATAGGAATTAAAACTTAAAAATCACGGTTTTTAGGTTTTAATTCTCCATAAAGGTCTGCTTTATTAGTTAATCAATCGTAAATGGTAATTCAACCATTGCTCTGAGTGCGATCGCCAAATTTTGTTGACATTCGTCTATATTTATGCATAGCAAGGAAATCCTCACAGGATTTTGAAATGCTAATCTTGGGCGAATTATACCAAAAATTCCTAGCGATCGCACTTTGATAGGATTTGATGCGTCAAGCCGTTAAATCGAAATTTATCTATCAAAAGCATTAGATATCAGTATAGTCGTTCATATATAAAGAAATTCCGGCAAAATACCGTGCAAATAACTATCAATAGAGTAGTTAACAGTTAAAATGTTGGACATAATTAAATTAAAATAAAGATTACTCAAAGTTCCTAAATAGTTTAGTTAAGTTTGCGCGGCGAAACTTTGACGATACATTTCTAGAATTAGCAACACACAAACTATGAACGCTACGACCGACAAACGTATTGCCTTAATTTCTGTTCATGGAGATCCGGCGATTGAGATTGGTAAGGAAGAAGCCGGGGGACAAAATGTTTATGTGCGTAATGTGGGTGAAGCACTAGCACAGCTAGGATGGCGAGTTGATATGTTTACTCGCAAAGTAAGTGTAGAGCAAGATACAATTGTTCAGTTGAGCCAAAATTGCCGCACTATTCGGCTAGAAGCAGGCCCTGTAGAGTTTGTACCACGAGATGAACTCTTGGAATATATGCCGGAATTTTTGGATAATTTTCTCCAATTCCAACAAGAGAATCAAATCACATATCAGTTAGTTCACACAAACTATTGGCATTCTAGCTGGATAGGGATGCAACTAAAGAAAATTCAAGGGACTCGGCAGATTCATACCTACCATTCTTTAGGAGCAGTTAAGTATAATACCATAGAAACAATTCCTCTGATGGCTAGTCAACGATTAGCAGTGGAAAAAGAGGTGTTGGAAACAGCAGAGTGCATTGTCGCCACAAGTCCCCAAGAACAGCAACATATGCGATCGCTCGTTTCCAGCCAAGGTAATATTGAGATTATTCCCTGTGGTACAGATATTCGCCGATTTGGTTCTGTTGAGCGTCAAGCAGCTAGGTTACAATTAGGGATTGCTCCAGAGACTAAACTGGTGTTGTATGTAGGACGTTTTGATCGCCGCAAAGGAATAGAAACCCTAGTGCGAGCAGTTAACGAATCTCAATTACGTAGCGATAACAACCTGAAATTAATTATTGGTGGTGGGAGTATCCCAGGTAACAGTGACGGTATTGAGCGCGATCGCATTGAGAATATAATTAACGAATTGGGGATGAGTGAATTTACCATCCTTCCCGGTCGTCTCAGTCAAGAAATATTGCCCACTTATTACGCTGCGGCTAATGTTTGTGTCGTACCCAGTCACTATGAACCCTTTGGACTAGTAGCTATCGAAGCTATGGCCAGTGGTACACCTGTCATCGCCAGTGATGTGGGTGGACTTCAGTTTACTGTGGTTCCCGAAGTCACAGGTTTGTTAGCTCCACCACAAAATGTCCCGGCTTTTGCAGCTGCAATTGACCGCATTTTATTAAATCCAGAATGGGGAGAAGAATTAGGCAAAGCCGGCAGAAAACGCGTAGAAAGTAAGTTTAGTTGGGATGGTGTAGCCACTCAGCTAAGTGAACTTTACACCCAAATTTTGCCGCAAACGGTTAAAGAACCGGCATTAGTTCAGTAAGTAATCATAACTCTTGTGCAACCAGTTGACTATACTACTCTTACAGCTTCTTGTAGCGAACTACGCGCTCACTGGCTGCCATCTCGATTAGAACAAGTTTATCAGCGCGATCGCTATACTATTGCCGTCGCATTACGCACGCTCAAACAAAGGGACTGGCTAGAAATTTCTTGGCATCCCCAAGCGGCGCGGATTTGTGTTGGCGAACCACCACCAAGATTACCAGATACCTTCACCTTTAGTCAGCAATTAGTACATCAATTAGGTGGTTTGGCCTTGGTGGACATTCAAGCGATCGCGCCTTGGGAGAGGGTGGTAGATTTGCAATTTGCTCGCCGTCCCCAAGAAGAGGCACTATATCATATATATGTGGAGGTGATGGGTAAATACAGCAACGCCATCCTCACCGATGCCAATAAAATGATTATCACAGCTGCCCATCAAGTTGGTCAGCATCAATCTAGCGTCCGTCCGATTCAAACCGGACAGCTTTATGAAACTCCACCAAAACTAACTGGCCCAGTTCCCAGTTTGAGCGAATCCCCAGAACGCTGGCAAGAGAGAGTAAGTTTAATCCCAGGAACAATCAAGCGTCAGTTATTAAAAAGTTATAGCGGCTTGAGTTCGGCACTGGTAGAATCTATGTTACTTGCAGCTGATTTAGCGCCAGAAACTAACACCGAGTTGCTCAAACCTGAAGATTGGCAAAGACTATTTGCCCGATGGCAACAATGGCTACAAGCTTTAGACGCTAATAAATTTCAACCAGCTTGGACTGCATACGGTTATACAGTCATGGGTTGGGGTGCAGTTGCACCAGAAAAAAATATCCAAACCTTACTTAACAGGTACTACACTGACGAATTAAATCAGCAGGTATTTGCTCAGTTACGGCATCAATTAAACCAGAAATTACATAATATTTTAGTAAAATTAGGTAATAAAGCCCAAACTTTTACAGAACGCTTGCAGCAATCAGATCAAGCGGATGAATACCGAGCCAAAGCTGATTTATTGATGTCTCACCTGCAAAAATGGCAACCAGGGATGAAAGAAATTATCCTACCTGATTTTGAGACAGAACAGCCCATAGCGATCGCTCTACAACCAGATAAAAATGCTGTTCAAAATGCCCAACGCCTTTACAAACAGCACCAAAAACTCAAACGCGCTCGTGCAGCTGTGGAACCGTTGCTTTTTGATGTAGAATCAGAGATTAGCTATTTAGAGCAAGTAGAAGCGGCGATATCTCAAATAGAAAACTATCAAACAGTAGAAGATTTACAGGCTTTAGAAGAAATCCGCGATGAGTTAATTACACAAAAATATTTAGAAGATCCAGGATACCGCAGCCGCAGCGCCAACGAAACAGCCGCGACAAACTTTCATCGTTACCGCACTCCTAACAACTTTGAAGTCTTAATTGGTCGCAACAATCGCCAAAATGATCAATTGAGTTTTCGGGTAGCTGGAGATTATGACTTGTGGTTCCACGCGCAAGAAATTCCTGGAAGTCATCTTCTGCTACGTTTAGAACCTGGTGCAGTTCCAGAAACAGCCGATTTACAATTTGTGGCTAATCTTGCAGCTTACTACAGTCGTGCGCGTCAGAGTGAGCAAGTACCAGTAGTTTATACTCAGCCCAAATACGTTTACAAACCCAAAGGAGCTAAACCAGGGATTGCGATTTACAAACAAGAGCGTATACTTTGGGGACAGCCGCAATTAGTCATTAGTCATTAGTCATTAGTCATTGGTCATTGGGAAGTTATCCTCTTCTCCCCCCTGCACCCT
>PWQB01000440.1 GCA_003556955.1 Nostocaceae cyanobacterium CSSed10_463m | reverse complement strand
TAGGTTAAAATCTTGGGCATCCTGTTGGGTGACAGTCATCAAAATCCGGTTATTCAGTTGTAATGTGGCAATACCACGCTGAGAATCTGTGACTACAGAAACTTGTCTGTCAGTTTGGGAACGAACTAAAACGCTAGCAATGCGGCGATTGATAATCTGCGCCCGTTGTGTAGCACTGAGTTCTCCCAAGCTACCAATTTGAAACACAGGCCGTCCTCTAACGAGGATGTCAGCAAAAAATAGCCCCGTTGTGGGAGTGTCTTCGGTTTCAGAGGGTGGGGATGTTACAGGTATAGGGGAAACCTCCTGTGAGATGGCTTTTTGTGTAGGTACAATTAGCACACTCAAGAGGAAAATT
Organism: Nostocaceae cyanobacterium CSSed10_463m; assembly: GCA_003556955.1. Next base: position 6,571 of record PWQB01000440.1, on the reverse strand, counting down.
ACAGCTAGAAATTGACGGGAGTAATATCTGCTATTACCTTTGGGAATGAAACTCACCATCATTTTTAATAAAATAATATTGCTACTAATTATTGATTAAATATACCTGAGCGATCGCCATTGCTCATTTTTCAAAAAATCCGGGGAATTTGTTTGATTTATATCATAAGATGCTGTGCGATCGCTTGATTCTAAATATTGATTTATAATATTTACTAAATATCTCTCTTCAGGAAGATATAAATTTAATACTATATATATAGCAATCCTAAATAAGTTACGAAAACAAAGATCCCCGACTTCTTCAAGAAGTCGGGGATTTGAGCCTCTTTTTATATTGTCATAATGTCCTATATACTGATAGATATTTTATAATAAATGTATCTATCGCCACCCACCCATGAACCAGATATGTTGTCTCAACTCCGAATGTGATAACCCGCAAGTTCCCGAACATACGAAATTTTGCCCCAGTTGCGGAGTTCCCCTAATCACCTTGAGAAACCGCTATCAACCAATAAAATCATTGGGTGGTGGAGGATTTGCCAAAACTTATTTAGCATCAGATATTGACAAATTAAACGAAAAGTGTGTAATTAAGCAATTTGCACCCCAGACCCAAGGAACAGCCGGATTACAAAAAGCTACAGAATTATTTGTACAAGAAGCACAGCAATTACAACAACTCGGAGAACATCCCCAAATTCCCGCTTTGTTAGCGTATTTTAACGAAAATAATCGGCTGTATTTGGTACAACAATTTATTGAGGGGGAGAACTTATTCACAGAATTAGAACAGCAGGGAATATTTAAAGAATTAAAAATCCGCGCCTTATTACAAGATTTATTACCAGTTATCAAAGTAGTTCATAGCCATAACATTATTCACCGGGATATCAAACCAGAAAATATTATGCGTCGTCGGAATGATGGCAAATTAATATTAATTGATTTTGGTGCATCCAAGCAACTACAGGGAACAGTGAAAACCGGGACAACTATCGGGACTTTTGGCTATTCTCCGTTAGAACAAATGCAAGATGCGAAAGTTTATCCCGCCAGTGATTTATATAGTATTGGTGTAACTTGTTTTCATTTGTTAACAGGAGTTCACCCTTGGGAACTTTGGCAGGAAGATGGTTATGGATGGGTGAAACAATGGCGTAACCATTTACAGCAAGCAGTAACTCCAGAATTGGGGCAAATTTTAGATAAGTTATTAAAAAAAGATGTTCAACAGCGTTATCAGTCTGCTGAAGAAGTTTTACTAGATTTAAATCCTGCCAAAATACACCCTACAGTACATTATCAGAATCCAAAATTACCGCGATCTAAACCGCAAATAGCACTCCCATTAAAACCTCAATCTTCCCGTCGTAGTTTCTGGAAAATAGCGGGTTTAGCTGGGGGAGGATTGTTCATAGCCGTGGTGGGACAGATGGGACAAAGTATATTTAGGGAGAATCCAACCCCAACACCACAGGTCATAACAGAGTCTACCCCAACACCAAAACCTATCCCAACACCAAAACCTATCCCAACACCAGAACTTATCCCAACACCAGAACTTATCCCAACCCCAGAACCTATCCCAACCCCAGAACCTATCCCATTGGGGAGGATGCACTATACTAGACTACGAGATTTACTCGCCGCGGGGAGGTGGAAAGAAGCAGACGTGCAAACAAGGCGAGTAATGTTAGCAGTGGCGAACCAAGAAAGGAAAGGTTACCTAGATAGTGAAAGTATTAACAATTTTTCCTGTGAAGACCTCCGTACCATTGACCAGTTGTGGATAAAATATAGCAATGGTCGGTTTGGGTTTTCAGTGCAGAACCGCATTCATCAAAATTTGCTGGGAACTAGAGAGCAAAGTGATGAAGTTTGGCGCGCTTTTGGGGACAAGGTAGGATGGAGAAAAGGAGGAACCTGGTTGTTCTATAATAGTATTACTTTTGATATAAAAGCACCAGAAGCTCATCTCCCGGTTGGCGGGCAGGGGGTTGATGGGTTTTTTGTAGATTACAGTATACCATTGGGATTCTGGGGCTGGGGTGATGCACCGTCCTCTCTCATGTCGAAACTTGTAAACTGTAACATCTAAACGCTTCCGCCCTGATTATCACCCTAACAGTTACAGCAATCTCAATTTAAACCTCTGCGTACCTTTGCGTAAACCTTTGCGCCCCTTTGCGTTAAAAAGGATTCTCAATCTTTAGTCCAGTAATTCCTTGAAAATCATTAACATTTCTTGTAACTAAAACTGCATCTTGATGTATTGCTGTAGCGGCGATAATTGCATCAGGAAGCTTAATTTTGTACTGTCGTTTTAATTTAATTGTTTGATCTTCAATATCTCGTAACAGTGGAACTGACTTAAACTGAGATAGTAAATCTTCAATCGACTGCTGTTCATCTGCTGATAAACCCGCAAAACTCAGTAATTCCATGCGGATAATTGGTGAAATAAGGACTTCGTGCAAATGCAGAAATTTTTCTGTAAATAATGAACTAACTGTTAACTCATCCGCCAGATAGTAAATAAAAATATTCGTATCATAAAGATATCTCATTCGTCCCATTCCTGACGTAGAGTATCTAAATGAGCCAGCATAGCTGCTTTTTTATGCTTTAAAATTCCTTGGGATTGAGTAATTTTTTCATAGTCCTGGTCAACTGCTTCCCCAAATTGAGAAACTGGTGTATTTTTAAGCGAAGTTTCCAAATGGCTTAAACCAGAATCATTTTCCTCAATTTCATCATCTATGAACAAAACAATTACTTTTACACGGCTATGTTTGTGAGCCATTAAGGGGGTATCTAAACAAAGTTGACCGTTTTGGTCAACACTTCCCATTATTTCTTGGGCTATCATTTTTGTTTCCCTTATTAATCACAGAATAAAAAGAATCATCTTAACAGTATATCATTTTTGAAGGGTAATTGTTTGATATATATCTCTAAAGGATGAAACTAATTTACTACTCTAGATAGTGGCGGAAGCAATTCAAAATAGATAATCTAAATGAAGGGAAACCAGAATCCACCACATTAATCCTTGGCGGCGCGTACTGAGGATTGCTGAACTCAATCTGGATTTTCTCAAAATTACTAAGCAAATTAACAGATCCTCGCACGATAAATATGAAAGTACACGAACTCCTGAAAAACTATAATGCAGGCGTTAGAGATTTTACTGGTGTTAATCTCAGTGAGGCGGATTTAAGAGAATCTGACCTCAGTGGCGCAATTTTAGATCGAGCTATTTTAGATGGCGCTAAACTGAATCATGCTAATTTAGTCCAAACTAGTTTGATTGAAGCTGACCTGAACGGAGCCGATTTGAGTAATGCTAATCTGACTGAAAGCAAGTTAGTTGGTGCTATTTTAGATGGTGCGATTCTCGATGGTGCGATTCTCGATGGTGCTGATTTGAGTCAGGCTAATTTGGAACTTGCCAAGCTGATCGAAACTGATTTAAGTCAGGCTGAGTTGCATGAAGCAAATTTACAAGCAGCAAATTTAGATAGTGCAGACCTAAGCGGAGCCGATTTAAGTGTAGCTGATTTGACTCAGGCGAATCTTTCGGAAGCTGATTTGCAAGCGGCTAATTTGAATGGTGCTAATTTGGATGATGCGGATGTAGGTGGCACAATTTTAGATTAGGAATGGGGAATAACCTCACCCCCAGCCCCTCTCCTTAGCAAGGAGAGGGGGGAATTTAAGGCGACTCAAGGGCGGGTGTAGGAATAGGGAATAACCTCACCCCCAGTCCCTCTCCTTAGCAAGGAGAGGGGGGAATTTAAGGCGACTCAAGGGCGGGTGTTTTAGTAGGAATGGGGAAGAACCTCACCCCCAGCCCCTCTCCTTAGCAAGGAGAGGGGGGAATTTAAGGCGACTCAAGGGCGGGTGTTTTAGGATGATGGTGGGTTACGCTGTCGCTTTAGCATAGCCTTTAGTCACCCTAGATTTTTATAGTTTTTCCATGAGTTCCAATGCTGCATTGTGTAAGGCGATCGCCTATCATATTTCTACCAGTCCTCAAGGGCGAATTACTTTCGCTGAATTTATGGATATGGCTTTATATCACCCTGAACACGGTTACTATTCCAGTCATGCTGTGAAAATTGGTTTTCAGGGTAGTGATTTTTTTACTTCGCCTCATCTCGGTGCTGATTTTGGCGAGTTACTGGCGGAACAATTTTGGCAGATGTGGGAGATTTTAGCACGTCCTGTACCTTTTTCTTTGGTGGAAATGGGAGCAGGTCAAGGACTTTTGGCTATGCATATCCTCAATTACTCTCAGCTACATCATCCAGATTTTTTTGCAGCGCTGGATTATGTGATTGTGGAAAAGTCGCCAGGATTTCAGCAGGAACAGCAGCAACGTTTGCAAGATTTTTCTGTGCGTTGGTGCAGTTTAGAAGATATACCCACTGACTCGATTACAGGCTGCTTTTTTTCTAATGAATTGGTGGATGCTTTGCCTGTACATCAGTTTATTTTAGCAGATGGGGAAATGCACGAAGTTTATGTGACAACCGGGAAAGATGAGTCTGAGCCGTTTGTGGAAGTTACGGGAGAACTTTCTACACCAGAACTGCAAAAATATTGGGATTTAGTGGAGATTGATTTGGCTGCTGGTTATGAAGATGGCTATCGCAGCGAGATTAATTTGGCTGCTGGTGAGTGGTTGAGTATTGTAGCCGACCGCTTGCATCGGGGGTATGTGTTAACTATTGATTATGGCTACCCAGCGCATCGTTATTATAATCCCAGGCGTTCGCAAGGAAGTTTACAGTGCTATTACAATCATCGCCACCACGATAACCCTTATATCAACGTCGGGATGCAAGATATTACTGCCCATGTTGATTTTACAGCTTTGGAACGCTGGGGCGATCGCTTCAAGTTAGAAAAAATCGGGTTTATCCAGCAAGGTTTATTTTTAATGGCTTTGGGTTTAGGCGAGCGTCTTTCTGCAATTTCTCAGCAAGAATTACCCCTCTCACAACTGCTGCAAAGGCGCGAAGCACTACACCAACTCATAGATCCTACAGAATTAGGTAGCTTTGGCGTGTTAATTCAAAGCAAAGGACTCCAGCAGACAGAAATAGCTCAACCACTCAAAGGACTAACAGTGCCACGTTAAACTTGAGAAAAGTTAAAACAGTCTTTAACCATGCTATCTGATGGTGATATAGATTAGCATAACATTGACTACTGTGCAGATAAAGACAACAGGAAAGTATTAATTATGACGGCTCATGAACTTTTTTTATTGATAACATTACTTAGCCCCGGCATTTTGCTATCCGTAATCATTATGGTGACATTTGCCGCAGGTGGCTGATTTTTATCAGTTATCAGTAAACAGTGAACAGTTATCACTGGACAAAGGTAATTGTTCACTAAACGTACAATCAAACATAGGATTCAATACTTTTCGGTTAAGATTTTGTTCGCGTAGCGTGCTGTAGGCAATCCCCCCAACCCCCCTTGAAAAGGGGGGCTAAATTCCTCAAAGTCCCCCTTCTTAAGGGGGATTTAGGGGGATCTCCAATGTGCAAATATCGTTAACTGAACAGTATTGACATAGGACTAGCTACACCTGTACTAAAGGAACGTGAAAAATGAAGGTGGCATTTCTGGGAACTGGACTCATGGGATTACCGATGGCTCAAAGGTTGTTAGCAGCCAATATCGAGGTAGTAGCCTACAACCGCACCCCAGAAAAATTAGCCCCATTACAGGCAGCTGGGGCGGAAATTGCCGTACATCCTCGCCAAGCAATTCGGGCGGCTGATTGCATTATTCTCATGCTGACTAACGCCGCCGCAATTTATCATGTTTTGCTTTCTGATACTTCTTGGAGAACACTAGAAGGACGCACTGTAATTCAGATGGGGACTATTACTCCCACAGAAAGCCAAGAAATTAGAAATGCCGTAATTGGTGGCGGTGGTGAGTATATAGAAGCTCCCGTATTAGGTAGTATTCCTGAAGCACAAGCTGGCAAATTGATTGTCATGGTAGGCGCTGAACCCGAACAATATCAACGCCATTTAAAACTACTGCAAAATTTTGGTGCAGAACCTGTACTTGTAGGATCTGTAGGTGCTGCGTCTGGGGTAAAGTTGGCACTAAATCAACTCATTGCTTCCCTAACCACTAGCTTTGCGCTGAGTTTGGCTTTTGTGGAACGTAAAGGGATCGACATCGATTTATTTATGCAAATCCTGCGGGAAAGTTCACTTTATGCGCCTACTTTCGACAAAAAATTTCGGCGGATGTTAGATGGTAATTATACCAATCCCAATTTCCCCACCAAACACTTGCTCAAAGATACAGATTTGTTTATATCAGAAGCCAAATCACTGGGTTTGGATCTCGTCAGTATTGAAGCAGTGAGACAACTTGTGCAAACAGCCGTGAAAATGTCCTTTGCTAATGATGACTACTCATCTATATTTTCTGCCATTAATCAATGGGGAGAAGCCAGTGGGGAGTAGAAGAGGCAGGGGTGCAGGGGGTGTTAGTTGCAGGGTGCAGGGTGCAGGGGGTGCTAGTTG
>PWQB01000006.1 GCA_003556955.1 Nostocaceae cyanobacterium CSSed10_463m | reverse complement strand
CATCTATTCAGAAGTTGTCAAGATCGTAAAAGTTCCCCGTGGCCTTGGCTTTTGGGGAGATATGGTACTAACCCTCAGAAATGGTAGTCGCTTAGAAATGCGGGCTGTTCCCAATTTCCGCGAGACTTATGACTACATTAATGAAAGAGTTATAGCTAAAAATCCCCTCTATAGCGGTGCTGCTAAGAAGTGATAGGGTATAGGGAGTGGGGAGTAGGAAACACCGGCGCAAGGGAAAATTAAAAAAATAGCACTTATTTACTCTACTTAAAGTCCTATTCTTTTCTCCCCTGCTCCCTGCCCCCTGCCCCCCTGCTTCTTCCCCATTCGGCTATCCGTAGCGTAGGATAGTCATATAAGAATCATGATTTAGATAAATTAGATTCAGTTCAGTTTACAGTAGCTCAGGTTAAATTCAGAATAATGGATTTTGGTATCGGGTTTCTTTCAAACAACGTGATGCTGCCAATCATAGATTTTTTCTATGGAATTGTGCCTAGTTACGGATTGGCGATCGTTGCCTTGACATTGATAATCCGCTTCGCGCTCTATCCCCTGAGTGCTGGTTCAATTCGTAATATGCGGAAAATGCGAATTGTACAACCTCTGATGCAGAAGCGGATGGCGGAAATTAAAGAAAAGTACAAAGATAATCCGCAGAAACAGCAAGAGGAAATGGTCAATGTCCAAAAAGAATTTGGCAACCCATTAGCAGGATGTCTGCCCCTATTGCTGCAAATGCCAGTTTTGTTAGCGTTGTTTGACACATTGCGGGGTTCACCCTTTGCTGGTGTTAACTACAGCGTTAACTTGCAAATTTTGCCCTCTGAACAAATTGAACGTATTCAACCCCAAGCTTTTGCCACTGCCCCCCAAAACATCTATATTGCTGATGGGGAACACACTCGTGTCACAGCTATTCTTCCCGGCGGCAACAAATTAGCCGTAGGAGAAAAAACAAAGATCCAATATCAGACTCTAGAAGGCAAACCATTTCAGGCGCTGTTAGCAGAACATCCAGAAAACAACCTGGTTCCTGAATGGAAAATTACCAAAGGGGAAGAAAGAGTCAGAATAGATGCCGAAGGCAATATAGAAGCTTTAGAACCAGGAGATGTGACTATTCAAGGCTCAATCCCTGGACTAGCAGCAGACAAAGGATTTTTGTTTATTCAAGCTTTAGGTAGGGTTGGCGCTCAAACTCCTGACGGACAGATTAACTGGGACATCGTGGCGATGATCCTGTTTTTCGGGGTGAGCCTTTATGTCAGCCAAATGATTTCCGGGCAGAATTCCAGTGGTGGTAATCCACAACAAGAGACTGTTAACAAAATCACACCAGTTATATTTTCTGGGATGTTTTTGTTCTTCCCCCTACCAGCTGGGGTGTTGATGTATATGGTCATTGGTAATATTTTCCAAACTGCTCAAACTTACATTCTCTCCCGTGAACCTCTACCAGAGGGACTACAAGAAATCGTAGCCAGCCAAGAGAAAGAAACAGCAGCAGAACAAAGAACTTTACCATTTGAGCCAAAGAGTTCTAAGAAAAAGACTACAGGTTGATGATGCTGGAAAGTCCAATGCAAAGAGGGCAGCAGTGGTTAAAAACGCTGCTGCAATTAACAGGAATACCTGCGGAGATTAAGGGGAATTTAGAAATTGACCCGCCTCAATTTGGCGATTCCCCAGAACTAGATAGTTACTGGTTGACCATTGATCAAACTAACCTAACCCAGGAACAAATCAGAGTTTTAATTGGCGCTGATGGTTCGGTTATAGATGCGATTCAGTATTTAGCTAATTCGGTGCTAAACCTCGACTTACCCGAAGCAGAACAAGCTTTTTATACTATTGAGTTGAATGGCTATCGTGTCAAAAGACAAGCGGAAATTCACGCAATGGCTGAAGCTGCAGCAAATGAAGTCCGGGCTTCTGGTGGAGAAGTTGAAATAAAGTCGCTCAGTTCCGCAGAAAGGCGGCAAATCCATTCTTTTTTGAAAGAATTTACAGATTTGCAAACCTTCAGCCGTGGTAGAGAGCCGCACCGTCATTTGGTAGTTTGTCCAGCGACGGCGAATAATGAGAGTTAAAATAGGGTTGTATTATGAGCAGAATTGCTGATAGTAAAACCTAAATTTTCGTAATTATATCGAAATCCTATGGACGCAATTTTTATTCCGCAGCTCACCAAAGCCCCGGAGCGGACAGAGGAAATTCAAGTTAAAGAGTTTCTGCCTGGTCTGGAAAGTTTGACACCTGTTCGTGGTCGCGTGCGGGTACAGCATCATGGTAATTACTTAGAAGTGTCTGGTCAGGCAGAAACAATTATTACTTGTACTTGCAACCGTTGTTTGCAGCAATATAATCATCGTTTGATGGTAAATACCAAAGAGGTTATTTGGTTGGATGAAGCTGCTAATCAAATAGAGGATTTGCCTTTAGAACGGGAAGTGGTGATGGAAGATTTAGTGGAAACTCTCTCACCTAAAGGTTATTTTTATCCTAGTGAATGGTTATATGAGCAGATGTGTTTAGCATTGCCTCAGCGTCAGCTTTGTAATCTCGATTGTCCCGGTATTTTGAGCGGTGATGCTGATGGTTCAAACAAGCCGGTTGATAGTCGTTGGGCTTCTTTGGAAGCGTTGAAGAAGCAGCTTCCGGGATGATTTAAAGGGGACGCGATGCATTTAGACGCGATGAATGATGAATTTAGACGCGATGAATCGCGTCTCTACAAGTGTTTGGGATTATTTTTAATTTGGGTTAATATTTCTTGGGCGCGTTTTTTGAAAGGTTCGTAGTTAATAGCATCAGCGAGTTCAGCCGCCTGGGTTAAAGAATTAATAGCAGCTTCTGTCTGTCCCATTTTAAATTGCATATCGGCAATCAATAACAGGTTGCGGCTTTGGCTGTAAATATTGCCAATTGGATTATAGAGGCTTTGGGCTTGTTGGAGATATTCTAGTGCTTGTGCTGGGTCATCTTGTAATTTACCAAACTCTTGCAGCACGTTAGCTTCCCCCAAGCGATCGCCAACATCGCGGAAGAATCCCAATGCTTGTTCGTATTGTTCTAGGGCTTCGCTGCGTCGGTTGAGGAGCTGAAAAACATCGCCAATGGCTTTTAATGTATTTGCTTCCCCCAAGAGATCGCCAATATCGCGGTAGAATGCCAATGCTTGTCCATATTTTTCTAAGGCTTCGCTGCGTCGGTTGAGAAACTGCAAGACATCGCCGATGGATAGTAATGTATTAGCTTCCCCCAGGCGAGAACCAAGATCACGGTAGAATGCTAGTACTTGTTCGTATTTTTCTAAGGCTTCGCTGCGTCGGTTGAGAAACTGCAAGACATCGCCGATAGCTTTTAATGTATATGCTTCCCCCAAGCGATTGCCAATGTCGCGGTAGAATGCCAATGCTTGTTCGTATTTTTCTAAGGCTTCGCTGCGTCGATTGAGAAACCGCAAAACATGGCCGATGGCTCTTAATGTATTAGCTTCTCCCAAGCGATCGCCAACATCGCGGTAAAATCCCAATGTTTGTTCGTATTTTTCTAAAGCTTCGCTGCGTCGGTTGAGAAACTGTAAAACATCGCCGATAGCTTTTAATGTATATGCTTCCCCCAAGCGAGAACCAGTCTCGCGGGAGAATGCCAAAGCTTGTTCGTATTTTTCTAAAGCTTCGCTGCTGCGGTTAAGAAACTGCAAAACATCGCCGATGGCTTTTAATATATATGCTTCTCCCAAGCGATCGCCAATATCTCGGTAAATTTTCAGAGCCTGTTCATAATAATCCTCAGCTAATTTGACCTCATTTTTGAGTTCAAAATAAAGATTTCCCAAATTCTTCAAACTATCAGCTAAATCAGCCTTTAACCCCAACTTTCTTTGTAACGCAATGGCTTTTTGATAGGCTTGAATTGCTAATTGACGATTTTGATGATTTTCATATCTTTGTTCATAGGCTTTCGCCAGACTTTCATATAAAGTCGCCAGTAAAGGTGCTTCCGTTCCTTCTGACTCAATTCTTGCAATCAGTTGTAATATTTCTTCTAGAGGTAAACCACCAATTTCTTCTGGTGCAGATTGGGATATATTATTTGTTCCTGAAATCCCTCTACTTTCTACAGTCACAGACTCGCGTGTAAAGCAAAACACCCCACCGCGCCAACTCCAAAAGTCTGGTGCGCGTTCGGCTAAACGAATCAAGACTGACTCAGTTACCCACAACACAATAGGAAAAGTAAACTCTCTTAGCGCTTCCCTTGTCCATTGTAAATAGCCAAAAAATTTATCCTGCTCTGATTTAGGTGAGTCTAGCTTCACAGATAGCAGTTCATCTACTCCCAAAACTGTAATTACAGCAGCCTCACCTTGTTGTAAATCTGGCTCGGTTTCTAGCAGATGTGCTAGGGCATAACGTAAACTAGGATCTTGCCTACGTACCCTGACGCGATAGGTGAGAAAATCCTGTTGTTTGAGTTCAGTTTCATACTGCTGAATTAACTTGGCTCGTAAATTTGGGTCATCACAAACCGCAATTAGCAAATTTAAAATTCCTTGGCTGGCTTCCAAGGATACAATTAATTTCTGATAATTTCGTTGATTTTCCGCTTTAACATCATCTGTTAACATTATTCAATCAACTTTTTGCGTTTGAGTAAATCCGCCACAATGGGATGCACGTCATACCATAAATCATCATTTTCATATTCCAGTACAGACAATCCATGTAGTAAAGACAGAAATTCTTCACTTTTTGCGTCTGGAGGTGTCAGATGATTGTAGGTAGTTACTAATATGCTATATAATTTATCGCCCAACGGACGAGCAAAATCATTCCGCAAATCTTTGATTGCTAATTGCAGAATTTCATCATTAATTTTGATATCGGTTCGCTGTGGTTCAGAACGAATTAATAGCAAACATTGAGAGCAACATTCTCTAGCTATTCTCACCAATTCTCTGACTACACCACCACTTTTTAAGACAATTTGCCTTGCAGTATCTGGTTCCATTAATTCTTCGGGAATCCGCTTTTTGAGGATTTGCAGAAACAAATTTATCAGTTCTTCCTTTGGTACACCGTCAGGTTTATGGCTATCTCCTTGCTTAAAGAATTTACAAACTGCCATTAGATAGATACGTGGTGTAACTGATTGTAAGGTAGCTAGTAAATCATTATTACGAATTACCGCAATGGGAATTGTGTAAATGATTCTAAATTTGGGTAGGAATAAAGAATTGATATTATTTTTATAAATTTCTTCTACTAAACTTAAATCGAGTTTATCTAAATCGTCAATTATTACTAAAACTTCTTTGTTAGTATAATGATTAATCAGGGCAGCAATTTCATCAGCTTTTTTCGCTAGTTCTGAAACTTTTCGTTCATAGGTTTTTTTAATTTCTTCTCGAAATGTCGCTTCGTTTTTAAGTTTCGCGGTGATTAATTTGAAGAAATCGCCACCTAGACCTACTTCAGATTTGAGGTCTTTGGTAACTGTTTCTGTCTGTGTGGTAGTAAACCATTCTCTTAAAGACTTTTCGGTGTCAGGAGAAATATTAATTTTTAGTTCTTGAAGTTTGTTTAACAGAGTCAGGGTAATAGCATATAAAATATTGACATGATTAATATCTGACATTTCAATCATGTCAGCTACAGAAAATAAAGTAACTACATATCCCTGTTCCATCATTTGTGCAGAAAACTTTGCCAATAGCGTAGACTTACCGCAGCCTCGATGTCCAGCAAATATAAGTTTTCCGTTAGCAGGTGCATCTTCTACTGCTTGCTCTAAACGAGCGATGGTATGATTAGCAAAATCAACTCGAAACTGTTCAACTTGTTGGTAATTGATCAGGGGAAATAGTTCTAATGATCTATATGCTTGGCGAAACTTTTCTAATAAAACTTTTTCTTCCATGTCCATATATTTTAGAATACTTAGATGATGCTATTCACGTCAGGCAGGATAATTAAATTTAATATGTCATTCTTACAGCAGTTTTCATCTATTTGAACCATATCTGTCGTAGGGGCGCAAGGCCTTGCGCCCCTACCGTGTGGTCTATTTACCTGAAAATAGCTGTAATTACAAATTATGAATTATCCATAGGAGTTAGTAGATGAATTTTCGTGAAGAATTTAAATTGCTGCTACGCGCCCGCTATCCTTTGATTTATATTCCTACTTATGAGGAGGAACGGGTAGAAACGGCGATTCGGGAAGAAGCCGTAAATCAAGGTAATCGTCCTGTATATACGTGGGATTTTGTGGATGGCTACCAGGGAAACCCCAATGATGCAGGGTTTGGTAAGCGTAACCCTTTACAAGCTTTGGAATTTGTGGAAAAAATGCCAGCCTCTGCTCCTGCTGTTTTGATTTTACGCGATTATCATCGGTTTTTAGATGATGTGGCGATCGCCCGCAAACTTCGCAACTTAGCCAGACTGCTGAAATCCCAACCCAAAAATCTGGTATTACTATCGCCACGCATTGCCATTCCTGACGATTTAACCGAAGTTCTCACCGTGGTTGAGTTCCCATTACCCGCAGCTCCAGAAATTAAAACTGAGGTGGAACGCTTACTGCAAAGCACCGGCAGCAACTCCCTTTCTAGCAAAATTCTGGATGACTTGGTGCGCTCTTGTCAAGGGCTATCTATGGAAAGGATTCGGCGGGTTTTAGCCAGAGCGATCGCATCCCACGGAGAACTGCAACCAGAGGATGTAGACTTAGTTTTGGAGGAAAAGCGCCAAACTATCCGCCAAACCCAAATCCTGGACTTCTACCCTGCCACTGAGCAAATTTCTGATATAGGGGGACTGGATAATCTTAAAGACTGGCTACTGCGTCGGGGTGGCTCATTTACTGAGCGGGCGCGCCAGTACGGATTACCACACCCCCGTGGTTTAATGTTATTAGGTATTCAAGGTACTGGT
>PWQB01000786.1 GCA_003556955.1 Nostocaceae cyanobacterium CSSed10_463m | reverse complement strand
CTTCTTGGTAGCTTTTTGAAAGTCTTGATACGCCTTAATTGCTGAAGAAAAATCTTCTTTTACCAGCAAAAAGGCTGAAGAACCTTGGAGCAATTCCGAAAGCGGTTGCCAGTTTTCATCACCATCAATGGCAATGCCCATTAAGGTGTTTTTTGTTACCTTACAAACAGCGCCACTGGGACGTAGCTTCTGCCGTAAGTCAGTGATTTGAGCAACTGTTAAGCCTTGATAATCAATTACCAGTGCCAAACTTGACTCACTTAGACTTTCTTTGAGATCAGCTACTATCTCTTTTTTATTTTCTAGCGTTCTACCCATGCTTAGTTTTACCTCCAAGGGCAAAATCGTTATTTTTCATTCAGTAAAACTGGCGATAAATCTACTTATGAGACTCAATTCAGTTCTACTTTGGTGGTTTAACTAAATTTGTCGCTGGGTTTTTGTTCACAGGTGTTAATGATTAATTCGAGCGCCAACACGATAAATCGCGTCTATAAAACAGGAAATTATCAAACACAGATAGATCACCTCAGAGGGTTTGACTATCACCTAGTTAAAACAATTAACCCCAGCTATCCGAGCCGGGGTTATTCAGGAAAACTCATGATCCTTCAGTCATTACACCTTTGTGGGTGGGACTGTAGGCAATTAGAGCTTTAACCTCGGCAGGATTTTTGAGCCTATGGCCCCTGCTGTCTCCGGCTTGGCTTATTTAGTTTTAGAGAGGTCATTGAGTAGGTACGGAGAAAGAAAAATTGATTATTCCAAAAATCTTTCCTAGCCTCTACTTCCTCACCCTATTAGGCTGCTTCGGTTAGTTTTAAATCCCGGAGAGCGTTGATATCGACTTTAATTGATGGCCCCATAGTAGAGGAGACATAAATTGTCCGCCAATAACGGCCTTTAGCTCCTGCTGGACGGTTGCGATCAATCGTCTCTTGCAACGCCTTCAAGTTTACCAACAAATCTTCAGGTGAGAAGGATGCCTTACCAAACATAACATGGACAATACCTGTCCGATCAGCCCGAAATTCTAGTTTACCAGCTTTGAATTCAGCGATCGCACTTGCAACGTCAAATGTCACTGTTCCACCCTTGGGGGATGGCATCAAACCACGGGGACCTAGTAACTTACCTAACTTCGCCACCTGTGGCATTACATCTGGTGTGGCAATTAGTTTATCGAAATCCATCATCCCTTGTTGAATTTCGTTAATCAGCTCATCAGAACCAACTACATCAGCACCAGCATTGCTAGCTTCGGTAACTTTTTCGCCTCTAGCGATTACCGCTACCCGCACAGTTTGTCCTGTACCTTTGGGTAGTGTTACCGTTGTCCGTAGCTGTTGGTCTGTATACTTAGGATCAATCCCTAGTCTGATATGTGCTTCTGCGGCTTCAGGAAATTTAGCCGTTGCTGTTTCTTTTAGCAGATTTAAAGCATCTAGGGGCAGATAGTCCCTATCTTCAACTTTTTCTAACAACGCCTGCAAGCGGCGTGATATTTTCTTGCCCATTTTTCTCTCCTGGGGTAATTACGAGACTTACCTCTCCCCCGATAAATTAAGTTCTAAGTGCTGAGTTCTGTTAGCGGTAGCGGGGCGTTTAGCCCGTGCTGAGTGTTTAGCGTTTTGCTAATTCTCACAACTTTTAACTCTTGACTAATCTGAGATGGTCACGCCCATATTTTTGGCCGTACCCGCCACAATCTTCATCGCCGCTTCTATATCATTGGCGTTGAGATCAGGCATTTTGGTTTGAGCAATTTCTTGCAATTGAGCTTTTGTAATTGACCCAACTTTCTTTTTGTTAGGTTCATTAGAGCCGCGTTCAATTTTCGCTGCCTTGCGAATCAGTACTGATGCTGGTGGTGTCTTGAGTACAAAGGTAAAACTCCGGTCTTCAAATACCGAAATTTCCACAGGGATTACCATTCCAGCTTGGTCTGCTGTTTTGGCATTGTACTCTTTACAGAACATCATAATGTTCACACCGTGTTGACCTAATGCAGGTCCCACTGGTGGTGCTGGGTTGGCTTTTCCAGCATTCAGGGCCAGTTTAATGACCGCTACTACTTTCTTCGCCATTGTGTGTTAGCTCTGTTTTTCTACCTGATTAAACTCTAATTCTACTGGTGTATCTCGTCCAAAAATCGAGAGCAAGGCTTTTAATTTGCTTCGTTCTGGACTAACTTCAATCACCTCGCCTTCAAAGTCTTTAAAAGGACCCGAAAGCACAACTATCTTATCACCAGTAGCCATGTCAATTTTGACAATCGGCTCCTGTTCGCTAGTCTGCTTGAAGATTCGTTCTACTTCTGATGGACCTAACGGCACTGGCTTGACGTGACCACGGCTTTTGCTGCCACCACGTTTTTGCTCGGCTCCCACAAAATTAATTACATGGGAGGTATTTCGTACCACCTGCCAAGTATCATCTTCCATCACCATTCGCACTAGCACATAACCTGGAAAAACTTTTTCCTCTGTGTGCTGACGACTGCCATCTTTACGGATTTTCACCGCAGGCGTGTGGGGAATTTCCACTTGCACAATTTTGTCAGATACATCAAACGTTTGGATACGTTGCTCCAAGTTTGTCTTGACGCGTTTTTCACAACCTGAAGCTACTTGTACTGCATACCAGCGGACTTCATTAAGTGCCGTGTCTGCTGCATCTTCAGAATGCGATGCTAAGTTATATGGTTCGTCTGTTGCAGAAGTCATCAGAATACCTGTTGTGCTACCCAACCGAACAATCCATCGACCAAATATATCAAAGATGCGGAGAGTGTCACCATTAGCAGCACACCTGCTGATTCGCTCACTAGCTGCTTGCGACTTGGCCACACTACTTTTTCCAGTTCTTCTTTCGTACCCTGAAAGAAGTTGACTAAACTGAATCCATTAGTGTTTGCTGGCATTTCTGCTTCATTTTTTTTGGCCACTGTCGTCATACCCCCGTTTCTTGAATAAGGCTATACCCTGCTAATTTTCATCCAGGTTTACAGCTTCAATTGCATCATATTTACTGAAAGCAAGAAAGCTGTAAATACAAAATAATCACATCCGAAAGAATCAGGGCTATCTGCTATGTTAGCAGGCGTACTGTTGTTTCGGGCTATATTTTTTTTGCTTTTAAGCGCGCCCTGGAGGACTTGAACCCCCGACATCAGGTTTTGGAGACCTGCGTTCTACCAACTGAACTAAGAGCGCACGAAGTGCGTTGGATTCAGTCATTTATCTGAACCTTTTTTAGTATAACGCATTTCGACTCTTATTTCAAGTTATTTTTGTCGGGGGCAGAAATCAGCGTCAACGGCTGGCTGCTAGTAGAAATTTCTCCCATACTTTGAACCGAAATTTACAAGGCACGGTCAAACCGTTGCTTGATTCGGGTAGCTTTACCTACACGTCCGCGTAAGTAATAAAGTTTAGCACGTCTGACTTTACCTCGACGAATGATTTTTATGTTGTCGATCCGGGGAGAATGCAACAAAAACACCCGTTCTACACCGATGCCTTGAAACACGCGACGGACTGTAATAGTTTCGTTAATGCCCCCGTTGCGTTTGGCAATCACTACGCCTTCGTAAGGTTGTATACGAAACTTTTCTCCTTCTTTAATCTTGACACCGACTTTCACGGTATCGCCCACATAGATGATGGGCAAATCCGATTTTAACTGTTCCGCTTCGATTGAGCGGATAATCTCTTGAGCGCTCATAGTCTTTCTGCTTTACTTTCTGCTTTAAAAACTCACAATCACTAATGATAAATCGATATTCCTATTTCAGTCTACTGATTTAGATGAAAATTTCGTTTAAGCACGTTTAAGCAAAGAATTAGCCACAAAAGGGATTTTGGCATTTTCTTGCAAAATTGGTAAAAATAAGGCAATATATAGGGCTTCCGGATGCAGTTGGCTATAAGCTAATACACCAGCCAATTCCACCTGCGTGGACTAATGAAAAATTAAGGTTTTATTTTTCAGGCGATTTTAACTTAACTTGCTGTCTTAACGGCATCTCAATGACAAATTGTGTCCCCTCTCCTGAAGAGGAAATACAGTAAAATTTACCTCCGTGATTTTTGGTAATAATTTGGTAGCTAATAGACATACCCATACCTGTACCTTTGCCAATGGGCTTCGTGCTAAAGAAAGGGTTAAAAATTAGTTGTTTAATTTTTTCTGGTATACCTAGACCATTATCGCTAATTTTAATCGCTATTTGATGTTCATTCAGCATCTGTGTAGAAATACGAATGATGCTAGGAGATTGTTGAATTTCCTGGTAAGACCGTTTTTCGTCTCGCTCTTCTAAAACATCTATAGCGTTAGTTAAAATATTCATAAATACCTGATTTAATTGCCCAGCGTAGCACTCTACCAGTGGTAAATTACCATATTCTTTAATGACTTCAATACCTGGAGATCCTGGTTTATCTTTGAGACGGCTTCTTAAAATTAGCAAGGTACTATCAATTCCTTTATGGATATCAACTGCTTTACATTCCGCTTCATCCAGTCGGGAAAAAATTCGCAGAGAAAGCACAATTTGGGCAATGCGTTCTGCTCCTATTTTTATCGAATGCAGCAATTTAGGTAAATCTTGTTTTAAAAATTCTAGATCAATTTCCTCAATTTCTTCCTGAATAATAGCAACTGGTTGGGGATAATATTCTTGATACAAGCTAATCAACTTCAGTAAATTTTCAATATAATAATTTGCAGGTGTAATATTGCCATAAATAAAATTTACTGGGTTATTAATTTCGTGGGATATCCCCGCTACTAATTGACCAAGAGAAGACATTTTTTCACTCTGGATAATTTGAGTTTGAGTCCGTTGTAATTCCTCTAAGGCTTTTTCTAGGGTTTGAGCTTGTTGCCGAAATTTGATTTCGGATTGTTGTAAAGCTTTTTCAGCAGTTTTGCGATCGCTCACATTACTCATTGTCCCAGCTATGCAAGCAGTTCCTGTAAGCTGATTGACTAAAAACTTACCTCTATCTTCTACATAGATATAGGAACCATCTTTTCTCCGCAGACGATATTCAATTTGATACTGACTTTGGTTCTGGATGACAAATACCCTGGAAAACACCACCCTGGGGCGATCTTCATCATGAATATGTGCTTCCCAAGTAGCTAGATCAAATTGATTCCATTCATCAGCAGTGTATCCGCTAATTTCTTCAATTGCTCCTGCCCAATGAATAAAACTGTCAGCTAGATCATAAACATAAATCAATTGTCCTGTTTGCTCAACCACTAACCGAAACTGATTTTTGCTCACAGCTAAAGCCGCTTCTACAGCTTTGCGATCGCTAGATTCAATTACTAGGCGGACAAATTCAGTAATCGAGCTAATAAAGTTTTCTTCTTCCAAAGTCCACTGACGCTGATCACCCAAATGTTCACAACACACGACACCAATTACCTTCCCCCTCGACCAAATCCTCACGTCGAGCATTGAGATAATACCTAATGGTTGTGTATAATTTTCAGAAAATTCCGCAGTGCGACTATCTTGATGAACATTTGAAACGGCAATAACTTGTTCTTTTTTTAAAGCTTGAAAATAGCTGGGATAGTCACAAACTAACAATTCAAAACCAGAATTATGAGAATTACTAGGACGTTCATATAAATCAGCACATTGAATTTTGGCATAATCTTCCGTATACAACCAAACACTCACACGATCTACATCCAGACCAAAGCTAGCTGCTTTTGTGACATATTTGATAGCAGTGGGAAATTCATCATATTGTAGTGACTCACTTTGCACTAATTGCTGTAAAGCATTGTTGTGCCTCCGAAAGCTTTGTTCAGTTTGCTGTCTGACTACTTCAGCTTTCTTATATTCATTAATTTTTTGTTCTAGTTGATTAATTCTTTGATTTAAAACTGCTGTTCGGGCTTCTACTTCTTGCTCTACTCTTTCATTAATTTGCTGTAAAAAAAAATTTAGTGGCTGTTCTTTGTTTACATAAATATTATTTGTGATGCCATCCAGAATATTCCGCAGATACACTTGAAAATCTGGTTGTAAATTTTCTTGATTATTAGAAGTAGAAACCTGATTAAAAAATTCCATCTTCCTTCATCCTGCGAAGTATTAAATTTAACTCATTTCTGATATATCTTCGCCAACTATTTGAAATGGGTAACTCAAAAAAATGTATGTGCATGAAGTACAGATTTATTAATATTGATTTGTGGTTGATTGCTACCTTTACCTTACCCAACTTCAAAACACCAGATTTTTCTGGGTTTTTCTCAAAAATTGCCGAATATAAAACTTGTTCTTGAATAATTGGCTTGATTTTACAATGTTAATATACAGTTGCGTCAAGGGTAATTCCAGATTATTGCTATAATTTTTCATTATTAAGCCCCTATTTCAAAGCAAAAAAAGCGTAGCTACGTCCACAGGACTCTACAACACTCAGCCATAACTTCACGAAAGCCACAATAGTAGATATTAGTTAGACTGCAATACATTATAAGGGCGCAAAATGTTGCAACCTAACTAACGTTATAAATTATACAGAATTACCAAAGACTATAAGGCTAAGGTATAGCAAAAGTCAAAATTAACATACTTGCCGTAAATGGGTTTTAGACTTTTGCCATATCCTCACAACCTTGGCACTGGCTATAACTTTCCTTCATCGAACTTTTTCTTCCATCCACCCATAAAGATTAAAATTGGCTTTGCCCAACGCCAATGCAATAAATCATGCAGCATTGTATAAAAACAGGGGATGATAAACAATGTTAGCAATGTGGCTAAAGACAAACCCGAAAATACTACTACGCCCAATGGTTGAAGAAATTCTGAACCTTCACCAATTCCCAAAGCCAAGGGAAACATACCTAAAACAGTAGTAATGGTGGTCATTAATATTGGACGTAAGCGTTGAGGCGCAGCTTGTAAAATTGCTGTTTTCCTGTCCACTTTGTCCCGTTCACGAATTTG
>PWQB01000529.1 GCA_003556955.1 Nostocaceae cyanobacterium CSSed10_463m | reverse complement strand
TCGCAAGTGGGATTGCCCATGATTTAAACAACATTCTCACACCGATTCTGACAAGTACTCAACTGCTACCCCTGAGACTAGCGAATGTGGATGAGCAAAGTCGCCAACTGCTAAAAATGCAGCAAGACAGTGCCAAACGTGGTGCGGAGTTGATTAAACAAATTTTGTCCTTTGCTCAGGGAGTCGAAGGAAAGCACTTTCCGCTACAAGTCAGACATTTATTAAGGGAAGTTGAGCAGCTTGTTAAAAGTACATTTCCTAAAACAA
The DNA here is from genome assembly GCA_003556955.1 of Nostocaceae cyanobacterium CSSed10_463m. The sequence goes on along the minus strand of PWQB01000529.1, from coordinate 6,743 downwards.
TTGCAGTTCAAACCTATATCCCAAATACAATTACTTCGATCATAGTTGCTGATCCTACTCAAATTCATCAGGTGCTAATGAACCTGTGTGTCAATGCTCGTGATGCCATGCCTAATGGCGGTACTCTACGTTTAGAAGCAGATAATTTCTTTGTTGATCAACATTATGCCCAGATGAATCCTGAAGCAAAAGTTGGCAATTATGTTGTGATCACTGTTTCAGATACAGGATGTGGTATACCACCAGAAATTTTAAACCGAATTTTTGAACCATTTTTTACTACTAAAGAATTTACTAAAGGTACAGGCTTAGGACTTTCCACAATTGTTGGTATTCTCAAAAATCACGACGGTTTTATCAATGTTGAGAGTCAGGTGGGATTAGGTAGTAAATTTAAAGTTTATTTGCCAGTATCTGAGCAAATAGTCACAGAGGAAACTTATAAAAGTGAGATGCCCAAAGGCAATGGTGAATTAATTTTGATTGTCGATGATGAAGACAGTATTCGCGCCACTAACAAAGCTTCTCTAGAAAGTTACAATTACAAAGTTATCAACGCTAATGATGGTATAGAGGCTGTTTCTATCTATGCCCAACATAAAAATGAAATTAGTTTAGTATTAATGGATATAGAAATGCCATCAATGGATGGTATATGTGCTATGCAAATCCTATGCAAAATCAATCCTGATATCAAGGTGATCATCATGAGTGGATTGGTTTCTAACCGCGAACGCCTTCAGGAAATTGGGGCTTGTGTGCCAGCATTTTTGTCAAAGCCATACACTATTAAAGAGTTATTAGAAACTGTGCAATTTGTTTTAAATCATTCTTAGGGTATGTTTGAAAAGTCTGATTGTCGGTAGCAAAACATTCTAGATCCCCCTAAATCCCCCTTACAAAGGGGGACTTCAAGAAAATTCCCCCCCTTTTTCAGATTTGTGTGTACACGGTAGCTTTTTAAGAGGGGCTAGGGGGGATCATCAAGTGCCTAAAATCACAGCCGGACACTGTTAAAAAAACCTCTTAGTTATTTCTCGGTCGTCGCCGTCGTGGAGAATTAATGGGGATAAGAATTTGGTTAAGATTACGCAATTGTTCCGATGTCCCCATACAAATCAGCGTATCTCCTGGTAATAAAACGGTGTCACCAGTGGGACCACCAATTAGATGACCATCAGCGCGACGAATGGCTATGACTAAAGCGCCGGATTGCGATCGCAATCTTGTTTGTTTTAAAGTTTGCCCTACATACGGATAAACCCCAGGATCAAGTAAAAATTCTTCCATATAAAACTGACCGTCTACACCGGAAATAAAACTATCAACAAAATCCAGCACTTGGGGTCTGAGGGCAGCCGCCGCCATGCGCTTACCACCAGTGATATACGGTGAAACTACGGTATCAGCCCCACCACGCTGTAACTTTTTCACAGATTCCTCTGTACTGGCTCGTGCGATCGCTCTAATTCTGGGATTAAGTGTTTTTGCTGTTAACACGGTATATAAATTTTCAGCATCTGAAGGCAATGCAGCCACAATACAAATGGCTCGTTCTACGCCTACCCTCAATAAAGTTTCATCCAGAGTCACATCACCTTGGTATGCGATATAATTCTGTGCCTGTACGTCTTCCACAGATTCTAAATTGGCATCAACCACCACAAAAGGTACACCCTCCGCCTGAAATTCCTTGGCAATTTGGCGACCAGTGCGACTAAATCCACAGATGATATAATGATTTTTCAGAGATTCCATTAACTTTCTCTGCTGCCGCAGCCTCATTCCGTCTTGAAAGTAGCCTTGAATCACGGCTTCTGTAAATCTGTTGATCATGTAACCAATAGTAACTACACCCAACATAATCAAGGCAATTGTAAATAATCGTCCTTGTCTACTCAATGGGTTGGTTTCTCCAAAGCCCACAGTGGTTAAAGTGATCACTGTCATGTAAGCCGCTTCCTCCCATGACCAACCTTCCATGAATTTGTACCACAAAGTACCGGTCAGGAAAACGCCACCCAGGGAAATCGCCCCCACCGTTAACTCTTTTTGCAGTCGTCGGTATTTTTTCTCAAGTACGGAATACAAAGTTTTTTCAGCGATACCATTTTTTGGCAGGATATTTAACCATTAGCCTACAAAAAAGTATCAGATTTGTTAAATAAAATGTAATTTTTTAGAATTTCTAGCAAACTAGTAAGTGAGTATTAAAATTAAAGACTTATCAGGAGGCGCGGTCGTGAGCATAGAAACTCTCATTGAGCAAGCTACCATCCCCCCAAAATCAAGTTCTATGTCATCCAGCCCTTTCGACGTTCGTAGCTTCGATGAAGCAGTTATGTCAACTTATGGCCGATTTCCTCTGGCTTTAGACCGGGGATCTGGCTGTCGGGTTTGGGATACCCAGGGACGTGAGTATCTGGACTTTGTAGCCGGAATTGCCACTTGCACCCTCGGACACGCCCACCCCGCTATGGTGGAAGCAGTAACACGCCAAATCCAGAAGTTGCATCATGTTTCTAATTTGTACTATATTCCCGAACAAGGTGAATTAGCCAAATGGATAGTAGAACATTCCTGTGCTGATCGCGTATTTTTCTGCAACTCTGGTGCTGAGGCTAACGAAGCCGCAATTAAACTGGCGCGGAAATATGCCCATACAGTTCTAGACATTGACAAGCCGATTATTTTAACCGCCAATGCTAGTTTTCACGGTCGAACTTTGGCGACTGTCACCGCTACCGGACAACCGAAGTATCAAAAACATTTTCAGCCTTTAGTCCCTGGTTTTGAATATGTCCCCTATAACGATATTAATGCTATTGAGGCCGCAATTAGTGAATTAGATGAAGGAGATTATCGTGTAGCAGCAGTTCTCATTGAACCATTGCAAGGAGAAGGTGGTGTACGTCCTGGTGATGTGGCTTACTTCCAAAAGCTGCGAAAAGTTTGTGATGAAACTGGCGTTTTGTTGATGTTTGACGAAGTGCAAGTTGGTATGGGACGCAGTGGTAAGTTATGGGGTTATGAACATCTGGGCGTAGAACCGGATATTTTTACCAGCGCTAAAGGTTTGGGCGGTGGTATCCCCATTGGGGCGATGATGAGTAAGAAGTTCTGCGATGTCTTCCAACCAGGAGAACACGCCAGCACTTTTGGCGGTAATCCCTTTGTTTGTGGTGTGGCGCTGACTGTCTGTCAGACTTTAGAAAAAGAGAATATTTTGCAGAATGTGGAAGAACGGGGGATACAGTTGCGAAATGGATTAAAGGCGATCGCAGCTAAATATCCTCACCATATTTCTGAAGTCCGGGGCTGGGGTTTAATCAATGGGATGGAGTTACAAGCAGATATTCCACTCACCGCAGCTGATATTGTGAAGGCTGCTATGGACAAGGGTTTATTGCTAGTACCAGCCGGGCCAAAAGTTGTCCGGTTTGTGCCGCCGTTGATTGTGACTGAGGCGGAGGTGAATTTGGCTTTACAAGCTGTTGAAGAGGCGATAGCGTCGCTAACGGCTTAAGCCATTTCAGCGAGGATAGGATTTACGCCTGTCTCTCGCTGTTTATAACGCTTTTTGTCTGAATTTCTGGCAGATTGGCGGCACTAATACCCTCCACCATTGTACGTTTGAGCATGGGGTGATTGGTATGAGTAAATCCCGTGTCAGAGTCGGGATGAAAACAAACAACAGTTAATTTCTCTTCCTGTGTCCGAAACTTATGCAGGTTATTAGCAGGAATAAAAATATTCATACCTGGTTGCAATTGTCAAGGTAGAAAATGCAGTATTTGAAAGTTGTGATGGATTAACTGAAGATATCAAGCGGACACTGAAAAATCGAGGTGCAATCTTCAAGGATTCTATCTCTGAAGCTGGAAATATCCGATGGTATATTCAGTATGTAGTTGTACCAATTTTAGTTGCCCTGATTGGTGCTGGCATATTTCTCAAGCCACAGAATGAAACTTGTTCGCTTTCATGGGGTCAAAAGTCGATGCTTAAATATCTACCGGATGCTGGCCATAATATGGTAAAGCTTCATACCAATGAGGATGTTTACCTTGTTGCCAATCTAAATAAGCCAGTTCTAAAATACAACTAACTGTTGCAGCTAAACCAGATGTAGCTTTAATGAGTTGATATTCACTCTGCCAATTGGCTAAGGTTTCTTGCCATGCTTCTGGTGTAAATACGGTATCTGGTAATAAGGCTGTGATACTTAAGTTATCAGGCGATATTTGGTAAATAGCACCGAAGATTTTTCCCCGTTGTGCTGCCATTTCTACGGCTATAACTGCTGGTTTTGATTGATTTTGACCTTTGTTCGCCCAAGCTACTGCTGCTAAGGTAGAAATGGTAAATACGGGGATATTTAACTGTTGTCCCAAGGTGCGGGCAATGACTACACCAATGCGAGTGCCTGTGAAACCACCGGGGCCTTGAGCTACGGCAATAAATGCTACATCTGCCCAGGTCTGGGGTTTGATAAATTCTTTTAAATATTGATGTACGTAGCTAGATAAATCACGCCCCAAATCCCAAGTATCAGCGCGAGTTTCACCAGCAAAATTACTGATAGCCAACCCCAGTTCGGGAGTTGTGGTGTGTAGTGAGATGGCGTATTTTTGGGATGCAAGGTTTTGTGGTTCTGGGGTCAAGGTTAATTTAAATGTTGATGTTTTTTGGGTGTTTTATTTATTCAATCATATAATCGTGGCTTTATTTAGGTCGTATGGATTATCGTTCGCGTAGCGTGCGCGCAGCGCATACCGCCAAGTCGCCAAGTACGCCAAGGGGAGAAGGGGAGAAGTTTACTATAGAGTTTACGACTACTACAGGAATAGCAGTAGCCGCTTTGAATATACAACAATTAGTTTTCATTACGTCGGTACTAGTTCACCAGGACGTAATTTCGACCATTTACCTGTTTCTCGCTGGAAGCTGAGACAACCCACAACGTCCCATTCCATTTCAATCATTTCCCCGCTTGTGCGGATGTTGACGTTAATGGAGGGTTCATTCGGGTCGAAGGTGGGATTTTCGGTTAAATGGGGCTGTTGGTGCTGTGCTTCTACGGCGTGGTAGGTTTCACAACGGTCTACATAGTGGCAGTTCACGCAAATACACATAATCGAACTGTCTCCAAAAACCTTTCTTTATTGCTAATGTAACTTAAGCCCAAGTTTTATTCACTAGTTATTGGGTTGATTTTTATCACAATGCGCGATTTGATATATCCGACTCTAGTTCCTGAAAATTGGCCTTTTGGCTGGGAATGGTTGCCGCAACCTGCTTATATTGTCGGTGGTGCGGTACGTGATGCCCTTTTGGGTAGAACTCGTGAATATTTGGATCTGGATTTTATTATACCATCTGGGGCGGTGGCAGTGGCTGAGGCGATCGCCCGTCATTATCATGCTGGTTTTGTACTACTTGATCCTCAAAGACAAATCGCCCGTGTGGTTTTTCCCGAAGCTACAGTTGATTTTGCCCAACAAGAAGGCGATAGTGTAGAGACTGATTTGTATAGAAGAGATTTTACAATTAATGCGATCGCCTACAATCCCTATACTCAACAATTCATTGATCCCCTACAAGGTCGGGCTGATTTAGAACAGGGTATATTAAGAATGGTATCAGCTGCTAACCTCAAAGATGACCCTCTGCGATTAATGCGGGCATATCGTCAAGCTGCTCAACTTGACTTTAGCATTGAGTCAGATACAGAGAAAACTATTGAGAGTTTGGCATCACATATCACAGCAGTTGCAGCTGAACGAGTGCGGGTAGAAATTAATTATTTATTAGCAAATCCTCAAGGTGCATTTTGGCTGAAAAAAGCCGCCGAAAATCATTTACTGGGGTCTTTATTCCCAAATGCAACTCCTCAAAGCTGGGAAAAACTCGCAAAAGTGGACACTGTAGCCGCTTTAATTACTCAAAACTACCCACAACTGAGTGAAAAATTGCACCAGTATGTCCGTGACACAGTAAAAACTACTTGGTTAAGCATTGCGAAACTGGCTTGTCTTGTGGACTCTGATCCAGAAGTTGCCAAAATAGAACTACAAACACTAACTTACAGCCAAGCAGAAATTAAAGCTGTTACCACGGCGCTGAAACTCTTTCCCCAGATAAAATCAGCTAATATGTCTGTACGAGAAGAGTATTTGTTCTTTCAGGCAGTCGGAAATGTATTTGCGGCTACAATAATTTTAGCCTTAGTAGATGATAACTTGGTATCGGCGATGTCTGGCGACCAGTCGCTACGCTTCTACGCACCATTAATCAGCCGCTACCTGAACCCTGATGATCTGGTTGCCCATCCCACTAAACTCGTTGGTGGTGGCGAGCTAATTTTAGCATTAAATATTTCACCTTCACCAAAATTGGGTGAATTGTTAACAGAAATAGCCATAGCCCAAGCCGAGGGTAAAATTTCTACTCCCCAAGAGGCGATCGCCTTAGCACGGGAATTACTCTAGAGTTAAACCTTGTCCATCATGAAAAGTGGAGTTGTTGTCATTGCGACGTAAGGAAGCAATCTCACCATCTTGACTAAAAACTACAGTTCTCAAAGTAGACAAGGTTTACAGTAAAAACCTGTATGCTACAACCTGCTATATAAAAGCTAGACAAATCTAGACATTTACTTCTTACTTCAACGGGAGCATGGGAGCGATTATCCCTCAGTAAGCATTTACGCTTTAGCCAAACGCAATAAATTAATCGATGCG
>PWQB01000354.1 GCA_003556955.1 Nostocaceae cyanobacterium CSSed10_463m | reverse complement strand
ATGGCCTTGTAGTGTCTTCTGCCAAGCGGGTGTAGAGGAATTCCACCGGCACATCTAGCCACACAACTAAACCGTGATGTAGATAATTCCAGTTTTCTGTCCGTAAAACTATGCCTCCACCTGTGGCTATAGTCAAACGTGTATAAGCACACACTTGTGCCAATACATTGCTTTCTAACTGACGAAATGCTGCTTCACCTTCTTCAGCAAACAGCTGATTGATGGATCTTCCTGCTGATTGGGTAATGACATCATCTGTATCTAAAAACCTATAACCCAGATGTGTCGCTAGTAATTGTCCTATCGTAGTTTTACCAGCACCCATCATGCCAATTAAATACAGGTTGACTCCTTGCAATAAGCTACTCACCAGTCGTTTCGCTCCAGTTAGGGTTAATTTACATTATCCTACCTAACTTCTAAAATAACTTGAATCGCAACCAGTTGCAGCCATTACGTTAATCTTTGTATGTAATATCACACAGGTAACATTTTGACTAATAAAAATAAAACAAATTGCTCATTTATGCTTAAGTATATTTAATGATTCAATGAAATTTCATAAAGTTTTCGTGAAACTTTATGGAACAAAATTCTGTCAATACAAAGCAACAGGACTCATTCTGGGGGGAAATTTTAGTGGTGCAAAACACTATGTTTGAAAACAGCACAGTAATAAATTTATCAAGCTTAGTTATAGCAAGATTCCAACACTAATGATAACAAATTCAAGTGTAAAAACTAACTTGTTTTTTAATGTTTGATCAAATTTATTGATCCACTTGAAGGTTTAGTAACAGTAGTGACTGCATATCCCGTCAGAGTAAGACCAAATAAATTAATGTGGTATGTAAGAGGCATCAACAATGACTCGAATCCGTGACGTAGTAAAACAAGCTTTAGCAACAAACTACTTGACTGTGGAAGCAGAAAACCAACTACGGCATCTGTTGACTACCCAATATGATTTGGAAGATTTCAATGCTTTCATGGTTTTGCAAGAAGCAGCTATGAACGGTAAAGTTAAGCAGGAATCTCGTGAGCGTGTACTATCACGGTAATTCCCAGCTTACTTAAGTGGCGGCTCATCTTCATTTTCAAAATCGTCGTCTTCAAAAAACTTCCAATCGTCATCATCATCACTTGTGGCATCCACTTGGTTAGTCATCGGCGGTTCATAAGGAGGGATGATGACTCGGTAATCAGCATCGTAAATAGATTCAGTTCTTCCTACCGCAGTATTTTTTGGTTGACGATAGTTGTAGGAGTAAACCGAACCAGATTGAGAACGGCCTTGAGGTTCTGGTTCTTCTTCGTATGTTTTAGGATCTCGAACTGGTGGAGTTTGAGGACTGCGGCTAGGTGCTTCTGGTTGTTGTTCATCAAAGTCCCAGTCATCATTTCCACTATCATTTGTCTCCCAATCATCAAAGGCGTTACTAGTAGGGAACTCTGTTTGACCAGCTACCGGGGAAGTTCTATAAGATGGTGCTTCAGGTTCCTCTCTAGAAGTCGCTGTTCTACGGGGTGAAGTTCCAGCAGATTTATATGGTCTTTGGCGTTGTTGTTCTCCAAAATAATTTGATACCTGCAACAAGGTAGTAATTAGTAGGGATGTGACCGCACCAGCAGCAGTACTAAAAAAAATCCACATTGCCAGGGGTAAGGGTAAACTTCGCACACCCAAAAATACTAGGGAGAGGACAGGCGACCAATTTTGAATTAGCAACAGTGTGAGTATCCCTAGTACTGCCACCAACGGAATTAAGCGAATTACAGCCATAGAAAAGGCAAAAGTCAAAGTTACTCAATCAAAGCCAAAGGCATAGGTAAAAGGCAAAAGTTACATTGTTGTTACTTTTACCTTTTTACTTTTACCTTTTTACTTACTCCCTTGCCAGCGCTGAATGGGAATGCAATCAATATCTAGTTGATCTAAAGCACGGGCAACGACAAAATCAACTAAGTCCTCAATACTTTGAGGATTGTGATACCAAGCCGGAATGGCTGGGACAACTCTAACTCCAGCTTCTGCCAAACTGGTTAAGTTTCTCAGATGAATCAGGCTAAATGGCGTTTCACGGGGAACGATGACTAGCTTTCGCCCTTCTTTAATCTGGACATCCGCAGCTCGTTCTAGTAAGTCAGAACTTAAGCCACCTGCTAGCTTTGCGGCTGTACTCATGCTACATGGCATGATAATCATCCCTAAGGTGCGAAAAGAACCGCTAGCGATTCCGGCTCCCACATCGCCCCAAGGATGACAGCGTAGTTTACCCCCAACAGCTACTCCAGCTTGTTCTCGCCAGAATTGCTCTTGTGCGGTTGGTTCAGATGGCATTCGAGTTTCCTGTTCGCTGGCCCAAACCATGTAAGTTGATTTAGAGGCAACTAGTTCAATCTCATAATCTGCTGCGAGCAGATATTTGAGGGCGTGAACGGCGTAAATTAGACCAGATGCACCAGATATGCCTAAGATAAGGGGTTTGGAGTTGTTTGACACGGGGATTTTAGTAAGGTTTATTCATCCTCTGCATAAGTATCTAAGTTGCTGGGTAAGTAGATATCTGATGCGTCATTGTTATTAGCATTGACACCCAAACCTTTAGCGACAAGATCACTGCTGACGGTTACTAAATCAATTTGCTGACGATAGTAATCGACACTTTTAACTTGCACAGCTACGCGATCGCCTAGTCTGTAAGAAGCTCGATTTTTGCGCCCAAACAGTGCCTGTTGTCTGGCACGGTATTCATACCAATCATCTTTGAGGGAACTGACGTGTACCAGTCCTTCTACCCGTAAAGGTACACTGATATCTTCTCCCGGAATGGAATCGGCGGCGGGAACTTCAATTTCCACAAAGAAACCATAAGATTGTACGCCAGTAATTACGCCCTGGAATACCTGACCGATGCGTTGTTTCATTAGTTGGGCTTTTTGCAGTCCAGCTAAATCGGCTTCGGCTTCTTGGACTTCTTTTTCTCTGTCGTTAATCTGGATAATTACCCGATTCAAATCTGTTTGGAGTTCTTGCTGTAATTCTGGCGGGAGAACGTTCCAGTTAATTTCGTGATGAGAAGAGGAGTGGCGGAGGTTAACTCGCTCTTTTACACGGGTGTTGCGGCGATCGCGTCCATGTTCTAGTAACCTATAATACACTCTTTGCATGAGCAAATCCGGGTATCGTCGCAGAGGAGAAGTACAGTGAGTATATTCCTGTAGCGATAAACCAAAATGTGTTCCTTTATTGGTGTTATAAGCAGCTGGTTTAAGTGTATCTTGCAATAGATAAGTCAGAACTTGCTCTGATGGGGATTCAGCAAAAGCCCTAGTTAAATGCTGATAATCTAAAGGTTGGATATCTACTTCTGGTTCTAATGTCAGTTCTACACCCAAATTAATCGCCAATTTTAGCATTTCCTGAACATCTTCGGTATCGGGTGTACCTTGGACTCGCCAAATAGCGGGAATACCTAAAGCACTCAGATGTTTGGCCATCAATTCGTTAACCAATAGCACAAACTCTGTTAACAGCGATCGCACTGGTAAATCATTCACCAAAACTGCTCCCAAAATCCCCTCATCATAATAAGGGTTTTGGTTAGGTGGTAGATTCAACTGCAAGCTCCCACGAGCTAGGCGCGTCTGTTTTACTGCCTTTCGCAATATCTCTAGGTCTTGTATGATCTCTGCCACCTTCGGATCTGCATCTGGAGATTCCCCTGTGAGAATGGCTTCTGTTTCTTGCCGACTCAGCCCTGTATCTACATTGATAATACTGGGTTGAATCTCCCATTCCAAGGCTTCTCCCGAATCTGGATCAATGGCAATTAAGAAAGACAGAGCTAGGCGATCGCTTCCTGGTACAAATGAACAGCGTTCTGCTACCGCTTCGGGTAACATTGGCAACAGTAAATCTCCCAGGTAAACGGACTTACCCCGCTTCACCGATTCTCGATCTAAAGCTTCGTCAGGCTGGACATAATGTGCAACATCAGCAATATGAAACCCTAACAGCCAATGTCCCTCTGAAGTTTTTTCTAAACTGAAAGCATTCTCAATGAATTTATTATCAACATTTAGACCTGAAATCGTCAGGGTAAATAAATTGCGTAAATCCAGTTTGTTTTTCAGGTCTGCTTTCAGAAGTCTCTTAGGTAACTTAGCTGCTGCGTCTAAAACAACCTCCGAAAAATTCCGGGAAAGGTCATGTTTACAAGTTACCAAGTCTATATCAGCAGCAGCCTCGGCATCGCTACCCAGGATTTGCACAACTCGACCCAATGGCGGATGTTGTGCCAGGGGATAACGCAACACTTCAACGTGGGCCAGGTGGTCTATAGCTTCTTCTAATTTCATGCCGTTTGTTTGGATTTTGAGTTCAAACAGCAGTCGATCATCTAAAGGTACAGCCCGAAAACCGTTTTCTACTGACTTAATTCTGGCCAGCAATGTGTGGTTGGAACGTTCCAGGATCAGCTTGACTTCTCCTTCTGGAGAACGGCGACGACTACCTTCTTTAAGGACTCTTACCAAAACGCGATCGCCATTCCAAGCATTACTCAGATGACTTTCACGAATATAAATATCCTCGGCTCCTTCCACATCTTGAATAGCAAAGCAAAAGCCTTTACTAGAACAACGGAGTTTGGCCTCAATCACACCTTCTTCTGACACCCGGCGATATTTGCCGCGTTCTTTCACCAGAATTCCGATTTTTTCCAGAACCTCCAAGGCAATGTGAAGTTTTTGTAAACTAATTTCATCCTCGCAACCTAGTTTCTTTTCCAGAACTTTACGAGCAACCAATTTATCATCAGTGAAATTGGCAAGGAGTGTAGCGATAGAAAATTCCATGCAGTGAACCGACCTTTGGTCAAAACATCATTTTTCATTGAATCTGTCCCTTTCGGTGTATAACCCCCACGGCCGACAGACACGCTTTGCTGCTACGCAAAAGTCAAAAGACCTTTTTATCTGCTGACTTTTCAGGCCATGAAGAAAGATTATCCTATAACCTCACCCTCTAGCCCCCTTTCCGACTAGAGAAGGGGAAATTTTTCAAATATCTCTCCTGACAGGAAAGAGGTTTGGAGAGGGGTTTTTTAGTTGCCATGAAAAGTCAGTTTTATGTGTAGCTTTTTCCCCAAGGAAAACTCCGGGCGTAAAACCCTAAACGCATCGTAGACAACGACTGGTTCTCAGATAGTCAGTCACTTCTGCTTAACGACACTAGCACCGAAACGAATTACCTTGAGGCAGGGTTTCTGTGTCAGAGTCAAGAAGGCGACTCAAGCTTGCGGGTAGCCGCTTTGGATCTACGAACATCGCACTGCAAAATCATCCTGTGAGTTCGTCTGAGTACAAGCTCCTTCAAATAACCCAATTTAATACATTACACCTGATTATAATTGACTCACTCTAGGTAATTAAGCAACGAGTTTTAAAAGAGGCTGGGTTGAAATAACTCTCCACGCAGACCGCAAGTGCTACCAGAGGAAACCACAAGTGTTTGATTGTCTAGATGAAAGGTACTGTAACATCATGAGACTCTGATGTGTCAGTAAAATAAACTGCTCGTAAACCCGACTTTCCTAAATGTAGAATCGGTAAAAATCAGGTCAGCAGCTTAACCAGCAGTGAGAGCGAACCTTATCTCCATTATTGTAGATTTAGTGCCTACTTCCACAAAATAATTTCGGATATAGAATTGGCTAGTTAGTATAGCATTTAAACAGTAGTTACCTAGAGTTACTCAACCAACAGCTACTGCTACAATCGGGACACAAGTGAGTGCTGAGTGCTGTCAACCCCTGCGGGTATAGCTGCGCCTAGAGCAATAGCAGGGCGTTGAGCCATTACTGAGTTCTGAGTAAGAAGAAAATTTGATTTTTTCTTTTTTCTTTTTTGAAGACACAGGAAACAGTAGTCTACTTTTGATTACGAGCAGATTTAAATTGGTGGCAGTATTATGTTGATGTTAGCTCAATTTCAGAGCTTGTATCCCCAGGGCAGTATTATTACTGAATTAGTGCAAATTTTTCAAGGAAAATATATTGTCCGGGCTAGCGTACAGATTGAAAATGTTACCCGTGCTACTGGCATGGCAGGAGCAGAAACCGTAGAAGTAGCAGAAGATAAAGCCAGAACAAGAGCATTAATGGTTTTGGGCATCAGCAATTCTCCACAAGCAGCGGTAGAACTTGCTCCCCCAACAACAGCCCCAGTGCAGTTAAATCCTACCTTGAACACCCCCAAGGTAAAATTAAACACGTCTAATCAGGCTAGTTATACCCCTGTTATGGATGAAGACTTTAGCAGTAGTGATTGGTCAGCACCCGATGACAGAGAAATATCTCTCCCGCCTATAAGCGAAGAGAATTATCAAACAGAATCAGTGGCGACTGATACAAATGATTTTGCTAACGGCGATACATATAGCCAAAATTTCCCGGAAAATCTTCCCGCAACTGACAATCGCTCCCAAGAATTAGATACCCCATTTGAAAAGCGGGAGACTACGCCTGATCACCAACCGGAACGTCCCACATATTCGGGAAGTTTTGCGAGTAATGTCACACCATTTACCCCCCGAAATTATAGTTCGCCAGACAATGTGAACCATCAAATAGGGGTAGGTAAGAAAAATCAGAGAAGTGAACCAGTGGATTTGTCTGATGTTATTGCCAAGACAGATGTTGAACTTCAGCGTCTAGGCTGGACAGCAGAGCAAGGTAGAGAACATTTAATTAAAACCTACGGCAAGCGGGGACGCACTTTGCTAACCGAAGAAGAATTGCATAGTTTTCTCCAACATTTGGAATCTCAGCCAGACCCAGTAGCGGGATTTTGATCAGGAATGGGGATCGGGGACACCGGGACGGGGATGGAGGATGGAGAAATTTCTTCCCCCCCTGCACCCTCACAAGGGTAGGTTTTTAATGTTATCTGTGAAGGCAAGACTTGGAAGACAAGGAGGGAAAGTAGACAAGGTAGATTTTATACGGGCGATAGTCTTT
>PWQB01000465.1 GCA_003556955.1 Nostocaceae cyanobacterium CSSed10_463m | reverse complement strand
CGGAGTGCTGCTGATTGAATCCCCCACTGATGCTATAGACCGACTAGATAGCATTTTGGAACTTACGGAAAAATTAGACACTCCTTTAGAGGATATGCGAAGATTAGACCGCAATCATCCCCTGCGGACGCAACCTTTCTTATTTGCAGCTTTCCCCACCATTAGCCAAAAGCCTCTGCAAATCTTAATTGCAGGTGGCATTGTCTTAGTTATTGGCGACTTATCAACCGCTTGGGGATTAGATGAAAACCTGACATTACCACGCGAAACAATTCGCACGGCACAGGAATTAGGAATTAATATTTTGCATTTTGCTTGGGCTAGGCGACAAATGACTCAGTTACAAAAACAGACTATAGTGACAGCACCCACGCCAGCCGCACAAAAAAAACCTGACATATTAAATGAACTTATGAACAAATTATAACAATAGCAAAGTTATTCCTGCCTCACTTCCTGATATAGATGAAAATGCTCGCATTTCTCCACACTCACTAATCCCCTCTCCCCTATGGCGGTATCACTAATTAATACTAATGTTTCGGCAAAAGTCCTTAACTTTAAACCAGGCGGTTCACCCGCATCTTTTGAAGTCAGTGTTGTAAATGAAAGCAATCAATTTGCTTCTTTTGAGTTGCAAATTATTGCCGCAGGTAGTAGCTCAAACTGGAGTGATAATTGGTATACTATCTCGCCAGCAGTTAGTGCCAAAAAACCACCTGGAGATATTACAAACTATAAGGTAAATATTACCGATACCCCTATTCCTGGGTTTGTCGGCAAAATGAATATTATCGTCCGTATCTTCTCCTTAGAATTGGGGGAAGATAGAAAACTTGTGCGTCTGATTGTAGAACAGGGTACAGGCTTTGTACCCATGAATGTTGATCTACCTATACGAGAATTTTCAGCTCAACCAGAAACACTAATTGAAATTCCAGTCCGGGTAACTAATTCTAGTCAAACTTCTGCTCATGTGTCCCTACGATTTTGTGGAGTAGAACCGCAATGGCTGCTTGATGGTACTGAAAGACTACTGCAAATTGCGCCGGGAGAAAAAGCAGAAGCCTCCTTTTTATGCCAACTACCAGATCCTCAAAAAGTTGCTAGCAAAGTATATCCTTTCACTATTGAAGCTACCCATAAGAACAGTTTGCCATCCATCAGTCCCCAAGGGTTGATTAAAGTGCTACCGGGGGGATCTCTGGATTTTCAATGCATTCCCGAAAAGCAACATATACCTGCATCTCGCCGTTGGTTACCCCAGTGGCGAACTAACTCAACTACCTATCTCATTGAGTGTCAAAACGCTAGCAATCTCAGCGAGCAGGTACACATCGAGATGAGAAAAGGCGAGGAAGAACAGAGACAATGTTTTTGGGAAATCTTCCCGGAAGTCATAGAAATAAAACCAGGTCAAATAGAGCAATTTGAAATATTAGTAAGTAAGCGGCGGCGGTGGTTTGGTTTAGCTGAAAAACTATCATTTATAGTGAAAGCTGTTGTCTCAGATCAGCGAGTCAATGTCAATAACGAAAACCAATTTTTGAGACTCACAATTCATCCAGTTCTGCATCCGTGGTTACAGTTAATCTTATTAATTTTACTGCTAGGTTTACTCTGGGCTGTGTCATGGCTCAATCCTAATAGCCCTTTTTTCGGACATCAACGCCCTGTCAATTCTGTGCAGTTTAATGGCGTTGGTGGCAAAGCTATTAGTGGTTCTCAAGACCAAGGAATCATTAGATGGCACGTTCCTGGGTTCGCTAATCCTCTGATCAATCAACATGATATCAGATTGGCGAAGGATGCGGGTAAATCAGTACGTGTTGTTCGCTATAAACCTGTAGACAATGATGTGGTTGCAGCAGGTTTAGAAAATGGGGAAATCCAAATTTGGAATGTAATTGGTGGTACTAATCAACCCAAAGCTACTTTTACTCTGAATAAAGATGATCGGATTTTTGGTTTGGAATTTAGCCAAAGTTCACGCTCTTTATTTAGCGGTCATGGCAGTGGTTTGGTTTTACAGTGGGATATAAATGATGTTCTTTTACGTAGTGCTACCAGTGGTCAATCAAATATTATAGTTAATCAACCTTTAAGAACTAAACAAGTTAATTTTGCTATTTCTGATTTAACCTTAATTGGGCAAGAACGGCAAAATTTATTAATCGGAGGTCGGTACAATAATTTAGTAATGTGGAACCGAGGGCAAGATACTTTAATACCAATAAAATATAATCCTCCTGGTAGTCAAAATGATTATATTACTAGCTTAGATAGTGCTGAACATCGACCCAATCGGCTGGTTACGTCTGATATAAATGGGCAAATTACTGTGTGGAATACGGAATCATGTGTGGCAAACAATAATGGTCAATGTGAGGTTGTTGACAGATGGTCTAATGGTCATGGTGGAATGGCGGTGCGCTCGGTTGCTATTAGTAATGATGGTTGTTATATAGCTAGTGGTGGAGATGATAATCGTGTGATGCTATGGCCATTAACTACGACAGGTAAACGAGCTGATATGAGTGGGAGGGTAGTCCGTTCTGCTTCGCAAAAATTTAATAGTGTAGATATTAAACTAGTTAACCAACGTATCCTGATAATTAGTGGTAATGATGATCGACAAGTGAGGGTAGATATTCAGCAACCAGATAAAACTGGGCAGTGCCAAGATTAATTTTTGGATGTATGGCAAAGTGCTGAGTGCTGAGTAAAAACCAAGTAGGGGCGGGTTTACCGACTTGTAGCAACTGGGGCGAAACAGAGATTTAATTTCAAATTTTTTACGGAGAGATGAGCATGACTACCACAAATGCAAAATCTGGTTTGAGTATGGTAGAGGTGCTAATGCTGCCGCCTCAACAGCGCAAACTTGTACAGTGGATGATGAAGCGATCGCATGAAGGGATCACTTTAGCAGAAGCATCATTAAAAATCGACTTGAATCAACAAGCTACTTTGGATTTGTTGGATGAATTGGTTGATCAAGGTTTCGTGCAAGAAGTCTTAACCTCTGATGATGATGAGGTGAAATATCAGATTAATCTGGCAGCGAAACGAGGCATTGAACAGCAAAATCTCTCCAAAAGTTTAGCCCCTGGTAAACCTCTGGCGATCATTTTTAATCCTTCTGCTGATTATGCGGTACAAGCAGGTTCTCGGTTTGAAATCTCGGTGACGGTTTCTAATAAAGGTGCAGAAAGCGCATTAATTGATGTTTTTATTGATGATTTATCACCTCAACTAACTCAATGGTGTGAAGCACCCCGTCAGAGGTTGGCATTAAGCCCTGAGTCAATGGGTGAAATCTTTTTTCAGTTTCAAGTGCCGATAACGGCGATTCCTAGCATTTACAACTACATGATAGTTGTGGATGCACCTGAACATTACCCGGAAGATACACCCATTCGTCATCAGGCACAACTTCAGGTTTTACCGGCTATTGAAACTGTTGTTAAAGTTAGTGACCCAACATTTACACTTTTACCACCGACCAGTTCGCGATCGCCAGCACCAATTCCCCCCGGTGGTATTCTCCAAGTCAGCGTCAATGTACACAACCGTTCTGATCGAGTAGACCGTTTTCGGTTAAGTTGTCTAGATTTTGACGAAAGTTGGTTTAGTGTCCGTTATCCAGAAGGTTTACAAACCGTAGGATTAATTATCCCTAACATGGGATTAAATTTGAACCCTGGCGAGAAGGGTGAAATTACACTATTATTAAATCCGCCTTTAAGTGCAATTGCCGGTCTCTACTATCCCACCATTCAGTTGTACTCGGCTAATAATCCAGATTTGGCACTGTTAGATGTCATCTATCTGGAAGTTTTGCCAACTTACCAACTGCTTACGGAAATGATGACCGTTGTTGGTAGGGTGAGACGCAAAGGCGGAATTTTTGAAGTCAAGTTTACCAATTTGGGTAACACTTCACGAGAAATTATTTGTCGGACGATTGCGGCTGATGAAGATAAGTCCTGTACTTATGCAATCTCTGCGGAAAGGTTGCGCCTGATACCAGGAGAACAAGTACAAACACAAGTAACGGTAACACCTGCAAAATGGTGGCATCGTCCTTTATTCGGTTCGGGGCGTTTGATTAACTTTCGCATTGAATTAGAAGACCAACAGCAATTACCTCTACCCTATAATTCACTACCAGGAACTTTAGTTTGGGAACCTCGCCCTTGGTGGCAGTTTCTTTTAGTCTTATTATTAGGTTTGGGAAGTTTAGCGGCGATCGCATTTTTAATTTGGTGGTTATTACGACCGCCAGCACCGCCAACAATTCGCCAATTTAATTCCCCTGACTCTACATATAAACAAGCTAATAATGATTTCATTCGCCTGAGTTGGGAAATTAGCAATCCCAGAACATTGCGAACTCTATCTTTAACTGGTTTGTTTGCTGACGGTACAACAGCAATTCCACCTATTGTTTACCAATTCAATGGCAAAATCCCCAATGAACTGCAACAATTCTGTCAAATGGGGACAGTTTTAACTTGTGCAAATGTGCCGACAGATGCCCGCAAACCAGGAAGTTATAATTTTGAACTGCAAGCTTTTAGCCGTAGAAATGCTGACAGGGCAGCAGATGTAGTAAAAACCAACACAATCCAAATTACTCCCATTC
This sequence comes from Nostocaceae cyanobacterium CSSed10_463m, assembly GCA_003556955.1. The sequence continues at coordinate 2,387 of PWQB01000465.1, read as the reverse complement.
CTCCTCTCCCCCAACCCGAAATTGTCGAGTTTTTCTCTACTAAATCCATTTATCAACAAGTTGCAGATGCTTCTTCTGATATACCTTATATAGTCCCCTGTACTAACACAGGCAGAATCGATGCCCGCACTAGCCTAGAACCTATTTGTTTGAATTGGAAAGTTAATAATTTAGACCAAATCCAAGAGTTAGGTTTAATTGGACGCTCCTCTGAAGGCATCGTGACAACTCCTCTCAAACGTTATGATTTTAGCAAGGATATTCCTTCAGAATTAACGCCTAAATGTACTAAAGCAAACAATCAACTTAATTGTAGCAATGTGCTGGTGCAAAGTCCTGGAGCGGGAAACTATATTTTTGAGCTACAAGTCATCTCTAAAACTGAGCCAGAACAACCAATTGCATCTCAAAAAACAGATGTGATTCAAGTCCAATTTTTACCTAGTAGAATTTTACAATTTCAAGTTAATAATCAAGAAAGAACTAAATATCCAATTTTACTGAATCCTCAACAATCTAGCCAATCTATTAATTTATCTTGGCAAGTAGAAGGAAGTCCAAATATGAAAGTTGATCTGCTACCAGTTCCGGGAAATGTTCCACCAGCAGGTGCTATAGCATACCCTATTAGTCGGCAACCCGGTAGCGAAACTATTACTTTACAAGTCACTAACCCAGCAGGTGAAATTATTAGTCGTTCTGTAATTATTGAAACTCTTCTTCCACCTGTTCCACCAGCAGGAGTTAGTCAAATACCTGAATTACCAGGAGTTATGACACCAACCTCTGTTCAACCTCCTGTAATCCCAGCACCAACATCACCTACACCTACAAGTTCTCCGTCTTCTCCTTCGTCGCCTTCTTCTAGTTCTCCTTCGACTCCTCAGCCTGGTTCTCCCACTCCTTCCCAACCCGGAAAACTTTCGCCTTTAGAATTACCTCCAGGTTTTGATTAATATTGTTTGTTTAAGTGGGGGGAAGAATTATTATGAGGAACGTTCGCGTAGCGTGCGCGTAGCGCATACCGCAAAGGACGCAAAGTACACAAAGGAAGAAGGAAGAAGAAGGAATAAAGGAAAGTTGTCTTTGGGAATGGTGGTTAAAACTAAATTTTCTCTTAATTAAAAATTTTATGTTGAAAACTCAAAAGTTACAGTTTGTTCGGTTGAAAAAGTTATCTTTGTTACTGGTTTTAACTGCCGCTTGGCTGTTACCTTATAGTTTTTTTATCTCACCCGCTATATCTGCATCACATCAAAGTGTCGCGGATCGTCAGTATCGGGCTGGCTTATTGTTAAGGTTGGGCAATAGACAATTAACTACAGGACAATTTGCCGCAGCTTTAGCGACTTTGCAGGAGTCAATGCAGATTTATCTAGAAATAGGCGATCGCACTGGGGAAGCTAATAGTTTATTTCAATTAGGTGAAACTTATTTTAGTCTCGGAAACTATCAACGGGCAATTACTTTATATCAAACAAGTTTACGAATTATGCAGGATTTGGGTAATCAACCCAGTCAAGCCCAAATTTTAGAACATCTCAGTAATTCTTACATTCAGGTTGGTGATCAGCAGTTAGCTGAAGAATTTAAAAACCGTGCTGTAGAACTCAGAAGAGAAATTGGTAATCCTGAACAAGCGGCTACATTTTTAAGTAATGTTGGTTTTGAACATAAAACAGCAGGTGAATATCAACAGGCGATCGCCTTTCATACACAGCAGCTAGAAATGGCTAAAAAAACTAAAAATCGCCCACAACAAGTATATGCTTTCCAAAATCTCGCTATCACTCATCGAAAATTAAACCAATTTACCCAGGCGATTGATTTTTACCAACAAGGATTAACAATTGCTAACCAATTAGCTGATCCGGCTTTGTCCAGTATTATTTTAAACCAGTTGGCTGAAACCTATGTATTACAGGGAGATTTTACCCAGGCGATCGCTTTCTACCAGCAACAGCTAAAACTAGCCGAAAAACCCAATTCTCCTATTAACAAAGCTGAATTAATTAAACAGTTAGGACGTGCTTATACTGCATTAGGAGATCAGGAAAAAGCATTATCACTTTATAATCAACAATTACAATCAGCCACAAATAAGTTCACCGAGGGAACCGCTTTAAATAATCTAGCATTTGTCAACTTCAAATCTGGCAATTTAACTGAGGCTGAGGAAAAGTTAAATAAGAGTATCAAAGTTTGGCAATCCCTGCGTTCTGATTTGACAAATAAAGAAAACTTTGCGCCAGAACAAGCCAATACATACCGACTACTACAACAAGTCCTGATCGCCCAGGAGAAACCAGAAGCAGCTTTAGAAGTAGCCGAACAAGGAAGCATGATGGCATTTTTAAACCTGCTGGGAATGCGTTTAGATTCCGAGT
>PWQB01000446.1 GCA_003556955.1 Nostocaceae cyanobacterium CSSed10_463m | reverse complement strand
TATAGGTTTTGAACCGAATATGATGTTACGGTGACAATGATGAATTTTTGCGTAAGTCCTGCTGCCAATAAAAATTTTCCTCTGACGAGTTGTTTGTGTAATTATTATCTGTATTATTCCAGATTTTCAGCAATTTAACGAGCGTTTAACTCAGTTTTGGGAGAATTTATGCTGTCGTTTGCTGTAGGAGTTGAGCTAGAGGTGAAATTACAGACATTTTCTACATTGGGTGGCCAGACAGAGAGTGACAAAGTTTGCAGTTGAGATAATTCTATCCACCGTGTCTGAACTCCTGGCGGTAAAGGTTTATTAGTGGATGGGTTTGTTGTCTCTTGAGTGCAGAGTCGCAGATTTATTAAAAAATCTCCAGTCCCCGGTTGAGGATTGGGTTGGATTTCAATCACTTCCCAAAAACTGTTGGCAGGAAGGATTTGCAGATTATTCTCAGGAATTTCCAGTGGGGTTTGAATTACCCAACCAGGAGCGATGTCATCAAGGGAGCCTTCTGTAACGGTAGGATTAGGAGTTGCCTCTATGGTTGTGGGAATAGTATCTGATGGTGATGGCGATCGCAATTGCATGATCCAGTATCCCACTGAACCAGCCAAGCCGGCCAACACTAAGGGAACGATCAAATGTAAGGGCAGTTTAGCAATGGTCTTGGGTTGATTTTCTGGAATGACTTTTGTTTTTTGATTAGGGCTACCATCTAGTAATGTAGGTTGTAAGCCTTGAGTTTCAGCCCTGGTAGCTGAGAATAAGGAAATATCTGGAATGACGGCTTTGATGGTGGCATCTGGTTCGTGATATTGGACTTGATGATGTAATAATGCCAAAGTGACATTATCATGTCCGTTTTTGATGTTAGCAAGTTCTACCAACTTGTCAGCGGCCTGGACTATATCAAATTCACCAGTTAAAATTGGTAAAATTTCTGTTTCCCAATAATCTTCCACCCGGTCAAAATCACTCAATCCATCTGATGTCAGTAAAAAAATTGCATCTTCATCCAAGATAAACCTTTGAGAAGTCGGATGTAAGGAATTACTCGCACTCATTCCTAACGCTTGCACCAGAGAACCAGCGCTAGGCTGTTGTACAGCTTCACGATAGATAGCATAGCCGAGTCTGACCTCACGAGAAGCCACATCATCATCCAGGGTGACTTGGTAACAACCGTGGCGGGTAATCCAGTAAGCCCGACTATCTCCAACGTGAGTAATATACATTTCGTGGGCCATAGGCAACGCCATGACTAAGGTTGTACCCATACGTTGACGCGCGTGGCGATTTTCGCTGTCATTGCGTTGGCTAATCTTGTCATTGGCAATTGCGGCCGCATGATCTAAATCAGCTAGTAGTAATGAAGGTTCAATGTGATCATAAGGAACCTTGATCAGTTGCTGTACTTGCTGATGAATTGTTTCAATGGCTAAATTAGAGGCGACATTGCCTCCTTGGTGTCCGCCAATGCCGTCACAGACAATGGCTAAAGCTGATGCCTGTGGTGGTTTACTCACAACTGTGCCACTGGCAGGATAACAGGCATCTTCGTTACGTTGACGACTTGGCCCGGTGTCTGTTTTGGTGACAACTCTAGTCGTGGGAGTTTGTGATTTTCCTAATTCTGCTAGACCTTGATCTAAAATGGCAATGAGTATTTCTGTTGAACTAATCTGTCCCTCAATGAGAAAATTATTAACTTGGTGAACAAATTCTGCGATCGCTGGTTTAGCATCTGATTCTAATTGTCGCCAAAATGCCCCTAATTCGGGTAAGCCTGGTGATTTTTCCCCATCACCACGCAATTCTAACAAGCGGACTAATGATCCTTTAACTCGGAGTAAATGAGGATCTATTAAGCTAGTAGCCACCCTCTCACTTTTCAAAGGTTGCCACAAATTAGCTATCTGCCATAGCCAATTGAGTTGACGCATTGATGTCGCATCGCGCCAAGCAATGTTTAATTGGCTACATAGCTGCACTTGTAGTCCTGAATTGTCTGCGTACAAAGGTGGCTGTTCTAAAAGTAATATTTCTTGATGAGATCCTGGGTTGAGCGTAGCCGAAGCCTGTCCCTCAGACAGAGGAAGTATTCCATATACCTGTGGTACGTTTAGGTTATAAGGAATTAGTCTGAGATAAGCTTTGAGAGCCTCTAAGTGATCTAAGGTAGGCGATTGGGGTAATAGTCCTGGCTTCTGATCTAAAACAACAGATTTACTAATCACCAAATAGCGATCGGCTAATACATCTCCAGGGCTACCCAAACTCAAACCATCCCCTACAGCCCATAGGTAACGTCTGGGTAGGGGTGTAGAGCATCGCTGACAAAACTTGTAAGTTAAGGGGTTGGGAGCCAGACAAGCATCATTTGGGCAGTAGAGCGTTGCCGCATCATTTTCCATAGTGTTCGCAGTAGTCAGCGATTCGCAATTTTCAAGGACAGTATGGGTAGCGGTAATCTAGACCGCTCATATTTGTTTACTTCGACATATCCAATTTTGGATCATGATTATAGCTAGTGAATACCAGTGGATTTTAATAATTAATTCATCTTTGCCAATCATTTACTCTTTCATCAACTTTACCAAAACTTTGGGTTGAAAGCCCCGTGCTTCCAATACGGTTTTTTGATAAAATATGTTTTTCTGCGTGAAACTCCTTGCTTCTATTGCACTTTGACTTGCCATTATCAGATTAACCCACTGAGAATAGGTAATTTTTTATACTTTTTTTGAATATTGCCCTTCATCATACAAGGTTGCAGAGACGCGATAAATCGCCGTCTCTACAGAAAATATATCGGTCAATACTAAAAATAGCCAATTGCTAATTTTTCTCTAACTAGCAATTAGCTATTTATGAGTCCTAAACAATGAGCAATTTCCTAAGTTAATGCTTCAGCACCACCCACAACCTCTAACAGTTCTTGGGTAATAGCGGCTTGTCTAGCTTTGTTGTAAGACAACGAAAGACTCTTAATCAAATCACCGGCGTTGTCGCTGGCGTTGTTCATAGCTGTCATCCGTGCGGCTAGTTCACTGGCGGCTGATTCTTGTAACGCCCGCAATAGCTGATTACTCAAATACAGGGGTAGTAAAGAATCGAGAATTTGCACAGGATCTTGTTCAAAAATCATGTCACGGGGTAAAGGACGCACTTGGCTAGTTACCTTTTGCCGTTCCACTTCAAATTGACCGCCACGGGTTGTCAATCGGAAAATTTCGTCATCTGGTGCTTCTAGACCTTGAGGATCTAAAGGCAGCAGGGTTTGTACCACAGGACGGGAGCTAACCAAAGAGACGAATTTGGTATAAATTAACTCAATCCGATCTACACTTTCCGAGAGGAACAGAGAAAGTAGTTGATCGGCAATTTCTGTAGCTTCCGCAGCTGTAGGAATTTGCTCTAAGCCGCTATAAGTACCGTCAATGGGTTGTTCACGACGTTGGAAGTACTGGATAGCTTTACGTCCCACCAGTACGTATTTGTAATTTACGCCTTCTGCTTGTAGTTCTTTGGCGCGATTTTCTGCCCGACGGATGACGTTACTATTGTAACCACCGCACAAACCCCGGTCACCGGAAATTACTAATAGCCCTACTGTTTTTACTTCCCGTTGTTTCAGTAGTGGGAGGTCTACATCTTCAAACCGCAGACGAGTTTGCAAACCATACAATACTTGTGCCAAGCGGTCGGCAAAAGGACGAGTTGCAGTTACCTGTTCTTGGGCGCGACGTACTCTCGCAGCCGCTACCAGCCGCATGGCTTCTGTGATTTTTTTGGTGTTCTTGACCGACTGAATGCGATCGCGTATTGATTTGAGATTAGCCATATTTTTAAGTTCTGAGTCCTCAATCCTGAGTGTTGAGTGGCAATAAGTACTGAATACTGAAACTCATAGAAATTAGCAGTGTGAGAACTGTCTTTCAACCTCCAACTTCCTCATTTCCTTAGCACTCAGCACTCAGCACTCAGCACTTTAATCCTGGGTGTTGAGTGACAATAAATACTGAATGCTGAAATTCATAGAAATTAGTAATGTCATAAACATCTTTCAACTTCTAACTCCTTCTTTAACTCAGCACTCAGCACTCAGCACTCAGCACTCGACTTAAGCTGTTGCTTTGAAGGTCTGTTTAAATTCAGTTAGCGCTTCCTTCAAAGCTTTTTCTTCTTCGTCACCGAGTACCTTTTTGGTTTTCACGGAGTCGGTGTACTCAGGTTTGCCGGTTTTTAAGAATTCCCGCAGACCCTTGGTGAAAGTAGTTACTTTTTCTACAGGGACATCATCTAAGTAACCGTTAATTCCCGCATACAGAATTGCTACTTGCTCGTATACTGCGAGGGGAGCATTTTGTGGCTGCTTCAGTAGTTCCCGTAACCGTTCACCACGTGCCAATTGGTCTTGGGTGGCTTTGTCTAAGTCAGAAGCAAATTGGGCGAATGCTTGCAGGTCGTCAAATTGGGCTAGTTCCAATTTAATCTTACCAGCAACTTTTTTCATCGCCTTGGTTTGCGCCGCCGAACCCACCCGTGATACTGAAATACCGGGGTTTACTGCGGGACGAATACCAGCGTTGAACAGGTCAGAAGAAAGGAAGATTTGACCGTCGGTAATAGAAATTACGTTGGTGGGGATGTATGCCGAAACGTCACCAGCTTGGGTTTCGATGATTGGCAGGGCAGTCATGCTACCTTTACCCAATTCGTCACTTAATTTAGCAGCGCGTTCCAACAAGCGGGAGTGAATGTAGAATACATCTCCAGGATATGCTTCCCGTCCTGGTGGACGACGTAGCAGCAAAGACATTTGGCGATAAGCTTGGGCTTGCTTGGAAAGGTCATCATAAATCACCAAAGTCGCTTTGCCTTTGTACATAAAGTACTCAGCAATGGTGGCTCCGGTGTAAGGTGCTAGGTATTGTAGTGTAGCTGGTTCACTGGCACTAGCGGCGACGACTACGGTGTAGTCCATTGCGCCTTTTTCTTGGAGGGTTTGCACCACGTTAGCAACGGTGGATGCTTTTTGACCAATAGCTACGTAGACACAAATTACATCTTCGCCTTTTTGGTTGATGATGGTGTCAATGGCGATCGCTGTTTTACCTGTTTGACGGTCACCAATGATCAATTCCCGTTGACCACGACCCACAGGAATCATCGAGTCAATAGCTGTAATCCCCGTTTGCATGGGTTCGTGTACAGAGCGACGAGCGATGATACCAGGTGCAGCAGATTCAATCAAACCAGTATCAGTGGTGTTGATATCTCCCTTACCGTCGATGGGACGACCCAAGGCATCTACCACCCGGCCAACCATAGCTTCACCGACGGGAACCTGGGCAATTCTACCAGTAGCGGTAACAGAGCTACCTTCTTGAATGTCCAGACCTTGACCCATAAGCACTGCGCCCACGTTGTCTTCTTCTAAGTTCTGGTCGATGCCAATTGTGCCGTCTTCAAATTCTAATAGTTCCCCAGCCATAGCCTTTTCTAGACCATAGATCCGGGCGATACCGTCACCCACTTGGAGAACTGTACCAACGTTAGCAACTTTGACTTCTTGGTCGTATTGCTCGATTTGCTGCTGAATAATGCTGCTGATTTCGTCAGGTCTGATGGAAATACTCATGTGTCTATATTTTTTGCTTTTCAGAGTAGGGAGTCGGGAGTGGGGAGTCGGGAGTGGGGAAAGGTTTTTCCTTAATTCTCCAATTATTTCATCCCCTGCCCAGTTACCTTGCCAGACTATCAGCACAGCAAGGAAACTCTAGCACTATCGCAATTACGAATTACGAATTACTAGTTAAGCGCAAAGAAAGGCGGCGCAACTGACCACGTAAACTAGCATCAATTACTTGGGAGCCGACTTTAATAATCACACCACCAATTAGCTCGCTATCTATTTTAGATTGCACCTCTACCTGGCGAGCATTGGTGATAGCGAGAACTTTTTCCACTACAGCTTGCTGTTGCGCTTCTGAGAGAGGAACTGCTGAAATCACTTCTGCTAGTACGGTTTGGTTCAGCTGCCGCAATAAAGCCAAATATTGCTGTAAAACTGGTTCGAGAAAAACGATCCGCCGTTTATCTACCAGTAACAACAGAAAATTGCGTAAGTAGGGGTTACCACTTTCGCCGAGGATTGTTCTAATCAGAGCCTTTTTGTTCTCACCCGTAATAAAGGGGTTGCCAATAAAGTTCTGTAGATCCTGATTTTCTGAAAGCAGTCCTAATAAACTCCGGGCATCTTCGCCAAACTCTTCTGTCAAGTTTTTTGATTGCGCCAGAGACAACAGAGCCTGTGAATAAGGGGCGGCTATTTCAGCTGTTGCTATGTTACTTGTCATACCTCGCCTCCCAATTGTGCGATGCTACGTTCAATGAGAATTTGTTGAGCATCGTCGGCTATGCCGCTTTTTAGTTCTGATTCGACCTTTTGCAATGCTTGAGCAACTACCCGTTGCTGTAACTGCGCGATCGCTTTATTCAGGTCTGCATTTAAGTCAGCCGCACCTGCTGCTTGCAAGCGTTCAATATCTATAGCAGCCTGCGCCAAGATAGCTTCACTTGCAGCTTGGGCGTTTTCTTGCGCTGCTTGTTTGATTCTTTCAGCTTCTGCTTGAGCTTGCTCTAACTTCTGCTGTGCTTCTTTGAGTTGCTGTGCAGCTTGAGCTGCTCTTTGCTCTGCATTCTTAATTGCTGTTTCAATAGTTTCCCGGCGAGTTGACAGGGTTTTACCCAAAACTTTCCGCCCGAAAACTAACAGCACAGTAATAATAATGGCCAGGTTAATCAGGTTGGTGTCAAATATATCTGTATTTAGACTAAATCCACCATGTCCCGCTTCCTCTGCCAAGTCACTTCCGACGGCGCTGGCTTCCGCCATCAATAGTAAAAAAGTCCCCATGATTTTTCGTCCACAACTGCGCTGCCAAGGCTTAACGTGACCCACGCCGCCAACAAATTTTTCTTGGCGAGTGCGTCTTTACAATGTCACTTAATGATTCCAAGCTAAATTTTCATTAGC
>PWQB01000150.1 GCA_003556955.1 Nostocaceae cyanobacterium CSSed10_463m | reverse complement strand
TGTTGAGCATTTAATTGTAATTCTGAAAACTGCGCCGTAAACTCAGAACCTGATGCTTCTAAATTGGCAATAATTAGCTCTTTCCTGTTTTGAGCATCCACCTGTAACTCAGATAATTGAGCGGCAAAATCTGACTGTAATTTTGTTAAAGTTTCCAAAATAGCATCTTGTTCTTGTTGAGTCTCAGACTGTAATACAGCTATTTGAGCTTTAAATGAACTCTCCAACTCCCTTAAACTTTCTAGAGTTCTATCTTTTTCTTGTTGTGCATCTACCTGCAAACTGCCTAAACTTTCAAAAATACTATCTTTGTGTTGCTGAGTTTCAGACTGTAATCCAGCTATTTCAGCTTTAAATAAATTTTCTAACTCACCTAAAGTTTCCAGAATTTTAACTTTTTCTTGTTGTGCGTCTACCTGCAAACCGCCTAAATTTTCAAAAATACTATCTTTGTGTTGCTGAGTTTCAGACTGTAATTCTGATACTTCTGATTTAAAGAAATTTTCTAATTTTCTAAGATTTCCTATTACAGCATTCTTTTCTGTTTCAGCATCCACCTGTAAACTTGTGAAAATTTCCACAGTCTTATCCTTATCTTGCTGAGTTTCCGACTCTAAGCTAGAAAGTTGAGAAATAAATTCCTGTCGATATTTTTCTAAATCTTCCAGAGTTATATTTTTTTGTTGTGCAGATGCTAACAGTAATTCATCTAGTTGATGATTTAGCTCAGATTCTAACCTTGCTAAATTTTCTAACGTTCTATCCTTTGTGGCTTGTGCTTCCAAGCCTAATTGAGATAATCGTGCAAAAAATTCAGACTCTAAATTTTCTTGAATATTTTGAATTTTTGTTTCTAAACCAGTCAAGATATTATCTCTTGACTGCAACAGTTCAGAAGTCAAATTAGCTAAATTTTCTTGCTCTTTTTTAATATTTGCTTGCAGAGTTGCAACTTCTTGCTCTAACTCCCGATTTATCTTCTTCGATTCTTGAATCAGGTTTTCGGCATCTTGCTTGACAATGGTTAGCTGATGTTGTAAGTTTTCGACCCCCTGTAGCTGCGCCATTGCTCTATGAACAATTTCACGAATTGCCACTTTTCGCAACAGCCAGAATAAAGCAATCACCGCCACAGGAAACAGACTCAAGATCACCAACCACACATTGAACAAAACAACCGTGTTATTCAATGGTTGCGCTCCAACAGGTGGAACTTGCTCTGAAGTCGGTTGTTGTGCTTGCAACTGAGCCAACTTTTCTGGCTGCTGATGAGATATTATCTGAGCAGTCTTGACTTCTGGAAAAACGGATGGCCTGGGTTGTCCACTAGCTATACCAGCAGACAGCAGCAACGGCGAAAAGACAACAGCGCTTTTCAATACTAAAGTGAGGACTATTTGATTTTTGCGCTTCATAGAACCATCCTGATTCTTGGGTCAGTTTTTGAAGTAGCTTGCTTATCTCCAATCTATACTAAAATCTAATTCTGACCGCATACTTCGCCCAGCACCAGTCCCCTAAGTTTTGGGGATAGTTTACATTATGTTACATAGTTAGGTTTATTCGTGCCGATCTACCAAAAGTCTTGGCGCAGCGTATCTAGCAACAGTCAAAAGTCTTCCGCTTCCACTGTCTCCTCCTTTGTCGCTCATTTCACACCGCAAGATAGAAGAAGCAGAGCGCTGATTGTGTTAACTTGGTATAGTATAGTTTGCAAAGAAAACCTTTGAATTGTAAGAGGCAATCATTATCGTAGTCAAAAAACAACTAATCAACTCCCAAATTAAATCCAATCAAGTCTACTTGATTGACCATGAGAATAATAATCGTGGTTTAGTTGACACAGCCGAGGCTCTAGAGCTAGCAGAAAGTGTAGAACTTGACCTGGTTGTAGTGTCTGAAAATAAAGACGCGCCTGTTGCGAAGATTATCAACTATGGTAAGCTTCAATATCAAAAGAAAAAACGTCAGACCCAGAGTGCTAGACCAACCGTCAAGGAAGTTAGATTCCGTCCCAATGTGGGTATAGCTGACTACAATTTACGTATTGAGCAAGCAATTCAATGGCTGAGTAAAGGCGATTCAGTGAAGTTTGCTATCCGTTTGCGGGGTCGAGAACATCAACATCGTGAGCAAGCTGGAGAAATGCTAGACCGCATTGTCAGCGCTCTGAGTGAAGTAGGGAAAGTCCAGTCATTGGATAAACGCTCATTGATTGTTCAAGTCGTTCCTGCATAAATTAATCTTTCAGGGATATCTTTGAAGAAGACATCACCTACAGAAAACAAAAGCTGTAAATAGATAATGTGGTTAAATCACCAAAAACCTTATTAGTTGCAGCTTGTATAAGAACAAAGTAGGGAAGAGTAGAGAGCGCAAGTTAAATCAGATGCAATTACTTGGTTCAAGTAAGCCAAGTGGCAAATGATTTACTTGCGTTATCCCTACGCCTAAATTATTTAGCTATTTTTGCGATGTCAATCTTGAGGCTCATCAGAGACGGGTTCAGATTCATTCTCTGGTTCAGTTTTGACATTCACTGGAACTTTTACAGGTTTTGGCCCACGCGCCAAGGCAGGATTAACTTTTTGCCTTGTATCATCCTTGAAAGATGATTTTTTTTCCGCGCGAGAAGAACGATTAACAACTGGTTTCAAGCTTTTAGACTGAGATTCTAGATGAGGCTGAGAATCGGGATTTTCGGAACTATTGTCTGTACTTGCTTGGGACTGGCGTTCCGATTTCTTGATTGGGCGTTCTACCATTGTTAATTTTTATAAACTTACCTGTATATTACATTGGTTTGGTGAGAACGTGTGAAAAGTGCGTGGCTCTTTGACACCAAGCTGATGCACAGTCATAATAGCAGACTCAACTTAAGAAGTTAATCATATTTTAATTATCTACTATATACAGATAGTTACCTTGTGTGTAATCTTAAGGGTATTAGGATTTATTCGGTGACAGTATTTGTTTTGAGTATTGACAGGTGTTCCCTTTTGGTATCTACAAATTTAATTCTCCGAAATTTAAATCTATACACAGTAATAATTTTGGAGACAATCCGATGTCGATTTACGTAGGCAACCTTTCTTACGACGTTACAGAAGCTGATCTCAATGGAGTATTTGCTGAATATGGGACTGTTAAGCGGGTTCAAGTACCTACTGACCGTGAAACAGGCAGAATGCGTGGTTTTGCCTTTGTGGAAATGGATACAGAAGCAGAAGAAGCAGCTGCAATTGAAGCACTAGATGGTGCTGAATGGATGGGTCGCGGACTGAAAGTTAATAAGGCGAAACCCAAGGAAGATAGAGGTTCCTTTGGTGGAAACAGAGGAGGATATGGTGGAGGTGGCGGACGTAACCGTTACTAAATTGGTGTTGCCTAGCCTAATATCTGATCCTAGAGATCGGTTGTTTTGTTAGTGAAAATTTCCTGAGTGTCAAAAAAGTCAGATTTAAATCTGGCTTTTTTGCGTAACTGTGGGTGATAAATATTTGTTCAGATGCTACCGTCTACACATCAACGATTTTCTCTAAATATGAAGTGTAGATACAAAGTAGCTTATAGCCTGACATCATTAATTAGTGTCAGCTTAATATCTCAGTTGATTGCACCTGATTCTGTAATTGTGGCTGCACCACCAAGAACACCAGATAAAACCGTAAATTGTGAGATTTTAGTGGTGGGTGGTGGACTCTCTGGTGTGGCTACAGCTTATGAGGGGTTACTAGCAGGGCGCACAGTTTGCCTCACGGAAATTACAGATTGGTTGGGAGGACAAATTTCTTCCCAGGGGACATCTGCATTAGATGAACGTCCTACTCAGCGCAGTCGGCAATTTTATTCTCGTGGCTACTTGGAATTGCGAAATCGCATTGAACGTAAATACGGTAAACTAAACCCTGGGGATTGCTGGGTCAGTGACTCTTGTTTTCTGCCTCGTGATGCTCACACTATCATGACTCAGATGCTGAAAGATGCACAGAGGAAGGGTAGAGGCAAGTTAGAATGGTTCCCCAATACAGTTGTTAAAGATTTAGAAATTACACCTGCTACAGTCGAAGGTGGTGGACAATTAATTAGTAGTGCGAACCGACAGGTCAGCGCAGCTATCGCAATACAACATCAACCAGCACCAGGCGCACCACCTCATAACACCTTCACTTTATCTCAAACCATAGAAGATGCTTATCGCTACGAAAACTCATCTCGGTTTACCAAAAATATTATTCGCTTAGTTCCCCAAAAAAGCCAAGGGAATGCCCCTAAATGGTACGTTGTCGATGCCAGCGAAACTGGGGAAATTATCGCCCTTGCTGACGTTCCCTACCGCTTAGGTATTGACCCTCGTTCTCATTTGGAACCTTCTTCTTCCAGCATCCAAAACGATCCTTATTGTACCCAAGGTTTTACTTACACCTTTGCAATGGAGGCTACCAAGGAAGCACAACCCCAAGAAATGCCTTCATTTTATCCCCAATATGCCCCATATTTCAGTTATGAATTAGAGCGACTGGCAAGTTTTGACTTAGTTTTCACCTATCGTCGCATTTGGAGTCCACAACAGGGAGAGTCTGTAACCTTCCGTGGTGTCAGGTTTTCTACTCCCACACCAGGGGACATTTCCATGCAAAACTGGACTTGGGGTAACGACTATCGCCCCGGAACCGCCCAAGATAACTTAGTTTACACTCGCCAACAGTTGCAAGCTGCTGGACAGTTACAGCCTGGGGGATGGATGGGGGGACTGCGGACAGAAACCCTCCGGAAAGGCGAGGAAAACGCCCTTGCTTACTATTATTGGCTAGTAGCCGGGACTACAGATTCCCAATTAGGTGAAGGGTTCAAACAGCAACACCCAAATAATCGCTTTATATCGGGCTTAAATTCCCCAATGGGAACAGCGCACGGCTTATCTAAATATCCCTATATGCGCGAAGGACGGCGGATTATTGGCCGTCCTAGTTGGGGACAACCAGAAGGGTTTACGATTTGGGAAACCGATATTTCTCGCCGTGACTACAACGATGAGTATTACCGCAATACATTACCGGCGGCTATGTACCGGAGATTACAAGCTACACTAGCCGGCTTGGAAGCAGTATCTGTAATTACAGGTAGAAAGCCTCCTGAACAAGTGATGCGGCGGACTCGTTCGACGATTTTTCCTGATGCTGTAGGTATTGGTCATTATGCCATAGACTTCCATCCTTGCATGGAAAAAAGCCCCCCAGAAGCCCCTGGAAATAGAGAACGTCCCGGAGAAAGGCGCGGTGCTGGTCAAGCTTATCCCTTCCAAATTGCCCTCAGAGCTATGATTCCCCAGAAAATCGATAATTTGATTGTAGGGGGTAAAAGTATTGCTACCAGTCACATTGCGGCTGCTGCCTATCGGGTACATTCATTTGAATGGTCGGCTGGTGCTGCTGCGGGAACCACTGCGGCGTTCTCTTTAAAAAATCAAGTTGCACCTTATCAACTGGTAGAGAATTTACCGAAGCCAGCACCACAATTACAAGCTCTCAAACGTCTTTTAGAGCAAAATGGCAACCCCACAGCTTTCCCTGATACTTCAATTTTTAACGAAAACTGGGATAATTGGCGTTAGGGTTAAACAATTTTAGATTTGGAATTTTATTGATTCAATTGGTAGGGGCGGGTTCGCCAATATTCCTGTTGATAATGAACGATATCTGTAAACCCGCCCTCCCGTCGAAAAACCCAATGATTGTTTATTGATTCAATTGGTAGGGGCGGGTTCGCCAATATTCCCGTTGATGATGAACGATATCTGTAAACCCGCCCTCCCGTCAAAAAACCCAATGATTGTTTATTGATTCAATTGGTAGGGGCGGGTTCGCCAATATTCCTGTTGATGATGAAGGATATCTGTAAACCCGCCCCTACCTTGTCCCCAGACAATAGACTAAACTAGTTATTTATAGTGTTGTTTTGTAAAATCCTGTTGGCTAACTGTTTTATGGTTACAAGACTTTCAGCCGCTGTATATGGAGCCGGTACAGCACCAACTGTCGCTCCTGGAAAGACTACTGAAGTTATCCGCAAGACTTATCCGAATTACAAGGTGATTGTTTTAAACGATGACTTTAATACTTTTCAACACGTGTCTGAGTGTTTGATGAAATATATTCCCGGAATGACAGGTGATTTGGCTTGGGATTTGACCAATCAAATACATTATGAAGGGCAAGCTATTGTTTGGGTCGGCCCCCAAGAGATGGCGGAACTGTATCATCAACAACTACGTCGAGCTGGTTTAACAATGGCTCCTTTAGAAGCGGCTTAATAATTATGGGCAAACCCGCAAAAGACGCTTCTGGCAAAGATGGCAGATTAGTCTGGAATCACTCAACTCATCTTTCTGGTCTCATCCCAATTTTAGAACGTCTGTGTCAGCAGGATGGGATTCAAACTGTCACCCCAGGTGTTTTAGGGCGGGCTAAAGGCCATTGTCCCAAAATGCAACTGCGTGTATCTGTACCGATTCGAGGTGGTTATAAAGTTATAGCGCGTCAGGGTAAGACTGTACAAGAGGTTTTTATCCTGACCACTTTAGATCAGGATAAATTTAAAGATACTATTGCGATCGCCATGAAAATTAAATCAGCCTCATAGTCCATTGTCCATCGTGCATCGATTGTTGAAGATTGGCTATTCTTCCACTCGGCGGACTGAAAATTTGTGTAATGGCAAACTGAGGACGCAAGAAAAAGTTAAAAAATATGATAAAGCAATAGTCATTTTTACTGACATGAGTACGGTTTCCCAGTCAGGTAAAATTAACTTTTCCAGTCCAAAAGCACAACAGTAAACCAGCCAGTAAGAGAAGCTCATTCTAAAGAGAATTTTCTCTGTTTCTTCTAGATTATCTTTTGGCTGTTTGCGATCGCAAAGTAATAGCAGACCAGCAACACAAGCAACAAAGGATACAGCAACTACAAATTCGTGGCACATTAAATTCATTGAATGCATTTGCGTTGATCCAATACTTTCCTGATGAGATTCAGTCTAAAGGAATATT
>PWQB01000716.1 GCA_003556955.1 Nostocaceae cyanobacterium CSSed10_463m | reverse complement strand
TGATAAGGCAACTTGATAAGACTTGTGTGTACACGATAGCTTAGCAAGGGGGGAAACAAGAAAATCCAGTTCCCTCTCCTTTACAAGGGGAGGGTTAGGGAGGGGTAAAACAATATTTGATACATTAATCATCACTTTTCAAACACCCTCTAACGTAAATCCAAAATTGATTGTCCAAAGTTGGGTTTTATCGTGTCTGGATATCTAACCCAAAAATAAACCACTCTTAAAAATCTTCCCAACCTTCAACACTAGAGGACATAACGTAACTAGTTACACTCGCCTCAAAAAAGTTTGCTTTTGTATTTGCTTCTTTCTTAGTATCTGAGAAACGTTCCAAGTGAGCATAGGGGCTTTTCTTATAGATAGCTTCCCCAAACAATGGTTCTAAACCGATCGCCTTCAAGCGAGTATTTGCCAAATATTTTGTATAATGTTCTGTACTGTTGGCTGTAATGCCCAAAATATCATCTCCGACAATATGTGCTGTCCACTTGCATTCATGCTCGACAGCAACAGCAAACATTTCATAAATTTGTTCGCGGCTGTGGGGGAAAACTTGCATCGCTTCTGGAATCAATTTTTGATACAGTCGCACATGAGAAAGTTCATCTCGGTTAATCATTCTAAAAATATCGGCACTCCCAGACATGAGCATCCGGGATGAGAGATTGTAGAAAAATATAAACCCGTTATAGAAATACAATCCTTCTAACAAATAATCAGCTAACAGCGATACGAAATAATTCTCTGATGTGGGATTATCAACATACTTTTGATATAGTCCAGCGATAAATTCGCATCGTTCTTTGAGAATGCGATCGCTCCGCCAAAAATCATAAACTTGTGTCCGGCGGTCGCTGGGAATAACCGTTTCAATGATGTATTGATAGGACTGATTGTGCATTGCCTCTTGGGAAATTTGCTCTGCCATACACAATGCAATTTCTGGTGCGGTAATGCTATTTTTGATATGAGGCACATTACAAGTTTGCACTGAATCGAGAAACGTCAGATAACTAAGGATGCCATCAAATGCACGTCGTTCTCCAGGTGTGAGATTGACGTAATCTGTTACGTCCTGAGTAATATCAATTTTTTCAGGAATCCAAAAGTTCTCACGCATTTGCCTATAGAGAGACACAGCCCACGAGTAGCGAACGTCGTTTAATTGCATTAAGTTCGTAGTCTGCCCAAACCAAATTAAACGGTTGCCTGTATCATCATTTCCATTGGGATTGAAAACGGGATTAATTGGCATTGGTGATTGCTTTAGCTGGTACATTTTAATTCTGTTTTGATTGGTTTTCACTCTGAATGTGGCAATGAGCAATGCTCATCGCCTATATTGGAGAACTGATAACTGTTTACTGATAACTGCTATTCAGTTTGCACAAGCAATACATTGCTCGTCCGATTCTTTGAAACTATCTTTCTGCACAGTGCGAATGTAGTAGATTGCTTTACAGCCCAATTCCCAAGCCAGCATGATGGTTTCAAAAATATCAACAGCTGTAAGACATCGCTCTGGTTCTTCGGGGAAATAAACTCCAGCGTTCAAGTTAAATAACAATTCCATCGAAATTCCAGTATCAATCCATTGTTGAATTGTGGCGATCGCCCGCACCACTTTTTTCTGATCTAGTGTCTTATTTTCTACATAGAACCATAGATTATCCCGAATGTAAGGCGGTGCGATCGGTACTGAACCCTTTGCCCACTTTTCATAAAAGAATTTGCTATAAATGGGTAAAACACTGGCTGTACAACCCTGAACTAAAGATGAAGAAGTATTGGGTGCGATCGCAGTAATATGTGAATTGCGAATCCCATATTGCTGGATATCTCGACTTAGTTGTAAAAAACGTTCTGGTTGACTTGCGTGTTGCTTAAACCAATCTACAGGTTTTGCTCCTATTAAATGTCCCTTGCTCCATTCACTACCCGCAAAAGCAGGATACGCACCCCGTTCTTTCCCTAATTCCATTGATGCTGCGGTGCAGTAGTAACCGATATCTTCAAATAAATCGCTGATTTTCTGAAGATGAGTATAAGTCAGGTGACGTTTTGCTAACCAATCGGCTAATCCCATACAGCCCACCCCAATTGTGCGATATTTGGTGTTGTGGGTAGCACTAGCAGCAAAGGGCGGTGAGGTGAGTTCAATGGTGTTATCTAATATACGTACTGCAATCTGACAAATTTCTGCTAACTGTTTGTCCTCTAAGTTTGCCAGATTAATACTTGTCAAATTGCATGAATGTGCTTCTTCACCCGGTTTCACATTTGACCAAGATTCTTGACACAAGTTTCCACCAGGAATATAACCTTCATGCTGATTGGGATTAGCTCGGTTCGCGGTATCTTTAAACCATAGGTAAGGCATCCCGGTTTCTAATTGGGTTCGCATCACCTGTTTGAGTAAAAGACGAGCATTCACCCGTTTGTAAAGTGTAATCTCCCTTTCTAAACTGGCTTCGATTTGAAGATAAGCCTTTTCAAATGCTTCACCCCATAACCCCGCTAATTCAATCCCTAAACGAGTTTGTACCTCATAGGGATCTACCAACGTCCATTCTGTATCCGCTTGCACCCTTCGCATAAATTCATCACTGACAACCAATTGCGGAAACACATCATAAGCTTTGCGTCGTGCGTCTCCATTCTCGGTTTGCATTTCCAAAAATTCAGGTAAATCTAAATGCCAAACATCTAGACTGACGGTGACAGCACCGGCTCTACGTCCACCTTGATTGACTGCGATCGCTGTATCATTCAATAATTTAATCCAGGGAACGACACCGCCAGAGGCGTTCTTCTTTCCCATCACCCAACTACCAGTAGCCCGAATCCGAGACAGATTCACACCCACACCGCCGCCATTTTTGGAAATCCGAGCCGCATCATGAATACTCTCAAAAATGCTTTCTAAATTGTCGTCCATTGCCGTAATGAAACAACTGGCAAGAGAACCGTTGGGAATCCGTAAGTTCGCTAAAATCGGCGTTGCTAAGGATATTTGACGACGAGCGATCGCTTCATAAAATCTCCGCGCCCAAGGTAAGCGATTCTCTGGTAACTCTACGGAGGCTATCAACAGCGCACAAGTTAAAAATGCTTCCTGGGGTAACTCATTTACCAACAAATACCGCTTCGTCAGTAATACTGCTCCTGCATAATCATAGTCGGCATCCCAGTCAGGATTAATCCAAGTATTGGCAATTTCTAATTCTTCAGGAGTGTAGATTAAGATGCGGCGATCGTATTCTCCTTTGAGAACTTTGTCATGTACAGTTTGAGCATAGTAACCGTATTGATAACCACGGCTAACTTGAGTATCTTTCCACAAACTCCAAATATGTAATCGCCCTGCGACATATCGCCAATCAGGTTCTTCAGGACTGCACAAATCTAAGGCACAGCGAATTAAATTATCTTGAATTTCTCTCGTCGTAATACCGGGACGCAATCGAGTTGTCAGATGTGCTTCTAAGGCAATAGAATTTGCTGAAAATCCGCAACAAGCCCAATTAACTACTGTGCGAATTTTATTAATTTCTAACGGTGTTGTCGAACCATCACGACGAACAACATAGATATCCGTTTTGGAGTTCTCAAAAAGTTTGGATGGAGCTTGCATACTAGATAAGTTAATCGATTGGAGAAAAATAATTGCCTGAATGGAAAAGAATTGTTTACTAGGTTTACCAATATAAAAAATTGTCAGCGCTATGTCAGCAAAAGCTGGCAACCCGAAAAAGTTTGTTGGGTTGAAAAATTTCTCAAAGAATTACCCAATAAAAATCCAGAGCAAGTTTTAGTAAAGAATGAGACTTGCCGCGATTAATGACGAATGTCAGTATAGATCGACCATTGATTTTTACGCAAGTAAATCACAGTTGTGTTAAGATGCAAAGTAATCTCGGTTCTAGTGGGGAACAGCCTCTGGAGGAAACGGGGAAAGTCCGGTGTAAATCCGGCGCTGTCCCGCAACTGTAATCAAGGCTTGCCTTGTGAGTCAGAATGCCCGCCGAAGTTAATTTGTAAATTTTGTACATCTGCGAGGCACGGATGGTTTATTACCGAAAATTTGGGTTTAAAGCACCGTATATTAAAACGCTACAACTGGCGGTTTTGCACGAAATAGGTAATTAATACTAAATAGCGATTAGATTACTTTGTGAGTATTCAGGTAATTTTCTTAATCAAAACTGATGGATTTTCGATGAGGTATTGTACTAATACCAATTCGTAGTTAACAATTAAGAATTTCCAGCAGCATCAGGGTTTTTAGCCTTAAATCTGTCGCTAAATTTTAGAAAATTTGTATAACTTTTGATCGCTATATCTGAAGTGAATATACTTCTGTGTATTTTCGTTAAACTCTGACTCGGTTAATCATCATGCCGAAATTTTATCTTCACCGAACTGGGAAGACTCCTACTGCTGTTCATCCTTTTGTCAAACAAATGAGTTTGAGAGAAGATAAGCAGCAACCCTTTCTAAATCCCAGGCAAATGATACAAGGTTGGCAAAATCTTGCAAGTTCAACCTATAGGAAAATTTCTCTGATCATCTCTCGTCTAATTCGGGATGAACCATAAACACACCAACATCTATAAACTATTAGTTACAAAAAACTTTCACAACAATGTCAACTCCATTACTTTATTTTGTAATTGCTTCCCTTCTAGTTTTACTAATTGGAATTGCGGTTTATTTCCTAACTGCCCGCAAGTATCAATCCTCGACCACAGTCGCCAATTCCTACGACCAATGGACACTTGACGGCATCCTAGAATTTTACTGGGGAGAACACATTCACCTCGGTCACTACGGTTCGCCGCCACGACGCAAAGATTTTTTAGCTGCTAAATCTGATTTTGTACATGAAATGGTGAAGTGGGGAGGTTTAGATAAATTACCTCCTGGTACTACCGTCTTAGATGTTGGTTGTGGGATTGGGGGTAGCAGCCGGATTTTAGCGCGAGATTATGGGTTTGCTGTCACAGGGATTACCATCAGCCCACAGCAGGTTAACCGCGCCCAGGAATTAACACCCCAAGGACTAAACGCCCAGTTTGCGGTCGATGATGCAATGGCATTGTCGTTTCCAGATGGCAGTTTTGATGTGGTTTGGTCGATTGAAGCAGGCCCCCATATGCCAGATAAAACTGTTTTTGCTAGAGAACTAATGCGGGTGCTAAAGCCTGGTGGAGTGTTGGTTGTAGCTGACTGGAATCAGAGGGATGACCGCCAAAAGCCGCTCAATTTTTGGGAGAAACCAGTAATGCGGCAACTTCTCGATCAGTGGTCTCATCCAGCTTTTTCCAGCATTGAAGGCTTTTCTGAGCTTTTGGTGGCGACAGAATTAGTCGAGGGGGAGGTAATTACCGCAGACTGGACGCAAGAAACCCTTCCTTCTTGGTTCGATTCGATTTGGCAAGGAGTGTCTCGCCCAGAGGGATTGGTGCGTTTTGGACTGTCTGGTTTTGTCAAGTCTGTGCGCGAAGTACCGACGCTTTTACTGATGCGTTTGGCGTTTGGTGCAGGGCTATGTCGATTTGGAATGTTCCGGGCTGTGCGGGCAAATTCACCGACAGAATTGATGAACACAACCTTGGCTAAGGGAACTCAAACTCCTACGATTTAGTTCTGTTGAGTGAAAGCAGCCAGTATATCGCTGTTAACGATTTAGCTCAAGGTGCGGCTCGTTTACTGGATAATGGTGGCTACCTACTGCTTGCAGATATGATGCGTTTTGATGCCAAATACCGAGAAGGTATTTTTTCTAATTGTCATGTTGCTAGCGAACTCCAGACGGCGTTGGAACAGTCTGGATTCAAGTTGATCAAGACTGAAGACATTTCAACCCATATTGCGCCAACGATTGACTTGTGTGTTGATAATTTCCGTACTTTTGGATTGACTACAGTTAAATATATTGCTGATGTTGTAGCGATCGCACTGCCTCCATTACACTCACTCGGACGTTGTGCATTTAAGCGTTGGCTAGAAAAGCCAATTGCTGAGGGATTAGCAGTCTAATTGAAGATGACCACAGACAGAAGCATTTTCAAGATAGATTAATATCAGTGGTGCTATTTGTGCGATCGCCTGATCATCACAGAACAAATCTAAAGGCTCAGATCCCCGACTTCTTCAAGAAGTCGGGGATCTCTATGGACGAAACTTATTAATTTTAGGGATATAATCAATATCAAATTGAAAGGATCAAATATCATGAATTTATCTTTCATAAGTAAAAGGACTTGGATACCTCGAAAGTCAAATCAGGTGCTTATAGAAAAGCAACCAGATGGTACATTTAAAGCCACATTGTTAGCTTTACCAAATTATCAAGGTTTAGGGAGTTCTAAAGAAGAAGCATTAAATGATCTTAAACTGCTTTTCCAAGAACGACAGCCAGAAATTGTTACTTTAGAAATCGAACCTCCTTTAATGGAATTTGCAGGAATTTCCAATAATGAGGGTAACGCTTGGGATGTGCTAGAAGCATTAACAGGAACAATTGCAGCACCAAGTGATTGGTCAAGTCAACATAATCACTATTTGTATAGAACGCATAAATATCATTAAGGCAAAAATAAGTTTTACAACAAGGTTTTACTTAGGGCTATAATCAAGATAAAACTTAACGGGTAAAATATCATGAATTTATCTGTAAAAATTGCCCCCAACACGAATGCACCTAAGTTAACTTATGATGTGCTGATTGAAAATCAACCAGATGATACAGTGAAAGCCACCTTGTTAGGTTTACCAGACTGTCAAGGTTTAGGAAGTACAGAAACAGAAGCTATAGAAAAACTTAGTCAAAGTTTGCAAACTCGGTTAGAAACCGCCAAGATAGTTACTTTAGAAGTTGCAGCGCCTCCATCAGAAAATCCTTGGTTGAAAATAGCGGGTAAATATAAAGACGATCCGCAGTTCGATAAAATGCTGGAATATATAGCAGAATATCGCCGCGATTTAGATGAAAACAATGAATTAAGGTAAAAAAAAGCTGTGAATAATTTAAGGATAT
>PWQB01000292.1 GCA_003556955.1 Nostocaceae cyanobacterium CSSed10_463m | reverse complement strand
TCAATGGCTTTATCTGGTAAAAAACGGTCAGCAATATAACGGGCTGACAATGTAGCCGCAGCGACTAAAGCTGAATCCGAAATTTTCACATTGTGGTGAACTTCGTAGCGTTCTTTTAATCCCCGGAGAATAGAAATGGTATTTTCTACACTAGGCTGGTCTACAAATACTTGCTGAAAACGACGTTCTAAAGCCGCATCTTTTTCTATGTGTTTACGGTATTCATCTAGTGTGGTTGCGCCAATACACCGCAATTCGCCCCGCGCCAGCATGGGTTTGAGTAAATTTCCCGCATCCATCGCCCCTTGTTGGCTGGAACCAGTCCCCACAACGGTGTGCAGTTCATCAATAAATAGGACAATTTGACCATTAGATTCTGTGACTTCCCTGAGAACTGCTTTTAGGCGTTCTTCAAATTCCCCCCGCAATTTCGCCCCAGCAATTAAACTCCCGATATCTAAAGAAATCAACTGGCGATTTTTCAGAGATTCCGGCACATCTCCATTTACCATACGCTGTGCTAGGGCTTCGGCGATCGCAGTTTTACCAACTCCCGGTTCACCAATTAGCACAGGGTTATTCTTACTGCGGCGAGATAAGACTTGAATTACGCGACGAATCTCATCATCCCGTCCAATTACTGGGTCTAACTTCCCGGCTTTAGCTTGTTCTGTTAAATCTCTGCCAAATTTTTGCAAAGCCTCATAGCGAGATTCTGGGTTTTGGTCTGTAACTTTTTGGCTACCGCGTACACTTTTGATATTAGCTTCTAACTTGGTGCTATCGGCGTTAAAGCCTTTCAATATCCGCCGTCCGATACGTTCATCTTCAGCGAACGCCAAAATTATATGTTCTACTGAGATGTAGGCATCCTGCATCCTCACCTTAACTTCGTCAGCCTTATCCAGTAACACATCTAAGTTACGCCCCAGATAAAGCTGATCACTTTTACCAACTTTCGGCTGACGCTGGGTAAAAGCTTCTAGTTGCTGTTGTAGGCGGACGGGATCAACCTCAGCACGAGCAAAAATCCTGATGGCTAAACTCGTAGGTTCTTGTAAAAGGGCAATAATTAAATGTTCAACGTCTAGTTGCTGCTGCTGATAGGCGCGGACTATATCCTGAGATTTGACAATTGCTTCCCAGGCTGTATCAGTAAATTTATTGGGATCTGTAGGCTGCATTTTTAAGGATTTTAGATTTAGGATTTTTATGAAAGTTGCTGGGATGAGGAACTGGGAATGAGGTATAAGTTTCATTTTGCCAGTATCCATCCCCCAAAACATTATCCAAAGATTAACAATGTATATCAGCGTGTATCTGCTGTGGTAAGGTGGGATGCTTCATATATCTAATTTAAAACTAAAATATCGTTATGCGCGAACTTTGCCAGATTGGATGTAGTTGAGCCTCCAGACTCTCCAGAACAGGCAAGACTTGTACTGAGCTTGTCGAAGTATGCCTGTTCCACAAGGAAATCATTTGTTAACCAGTTGTTCTGCTGATTCTTGTTTTGCTGCTGAATTTTGATTTTTCAGTTGAATCAGTTCTACTTTATACCCATCTGGATCTTCCACAAAAGCAATAACTGTAGAACCGTGTTTCATTGGCCCTGGTTCCCGTGTCACTTTACCGCCCAGGGTTTTAATTTGTTCACAGGTAGTATAAATATCATCAACACCAAGGGCAATATGACCGTAAGCATTACCCAAGTCGTATTTATCTACTCCCCAGTTATAAGTTAGTTCGATCACGCTGTGATCACTTTCGTCACCATAGCCGATAAAAGCCAAGGTAAATTCTCCGCCTGGATAGTCTTTTTTCCGCAATAATTTCATCCCCAGGACATCGCAGTAAAATTTTAAAGACTCGTCCAGGTTGCCGACCCGTAGCATTGTGTGTAGTAATCGCATATTCACCTTCTCTTTAATTATTCTATTTTATATCCCATCAGCGATTTACACATAAACAGCGTCTAGGTGTGCTTCTATCTATGCAAGTATGGCGAATTTTGTTTGTAAAAGTTACAACATTCAAGAATATATGTAAGAATCAGGAATATAATTAGGTTTATTTAAAAAATGGCTAAAATTCCGTATTAATCAAATCACGAAAACTTCTGCAATGCACGTTATTAGTTTTAGAATATTAAGAGAATACACAAAAAATCATGCGGATTCTCAGGAATCACTGAACAATTGGTATAAAATTAGTAGTAAAGCTAAATGGTCAAACATCGTTGAAGTACAGCAGGTTTTTGCGAAAGCTGAAGCTGTTGGCAATTTTACAGTTTTCAATATTAAAGGCAATAAATACCGATTGATTGTTAGCATAGATTATGAAGGACAATTAGTCTATATTAAATATATCCTCACCCATGCGGAATACGATAAGGAGAATTGGAAAAATGACCCTTACTTTTAATACTGATAAATATAAAGAATTATTAATTGAATATCTTCCCAAAGTTATCAAAACTGAAGCAGATAACGAACAAGCTTTAGCTATGGTGGAGAATTTAATGCATCGAAAACGTAGTCCTGAAGAAAACGAACTCTATCAATTGTTAATTAGTTTAATAGAAAAATTTGAACAAGAATATTATCAACCCAGTCAGCAAGATAATCCTCAATCTTTGTTATTCTTCCTTTTGGAAGAATCTGGTAAAACCAAAGCTGATTTACAAGCTTTTTTGGGTTCAAAAAGGTTGGTTGATGGAATTGTCAATGGAAAGCAGAAAATAACTCTAGAATTAGCCGAAAAGCTGGGAGATTTTTTTCATGTGGAAGCAAGTTTATTTTACCAGTAGAATTTATCTGTATTCTTTTAAGAAATATTTCCTCTTTTCGCTTTTTCCACTTGCTTGGGTGCTTCCATTTCTTGATACAGTCAGATAGCTTCCTGAAAATGGATGTTAATTTTCTCGGATTCACCCATTTTTTGATATATAGAAATCCTCCCAGGCTGGTAATTCTTGCTTATATTTTATAAAATTTCTATAGAAATGTTTTCAGTATCGAAATCTAGTTTTTGACATATTTTACAGCAAAAAGAAATAATACTATTAGAACTTTGATTACTTTCCACGAAATATGAATCACTGAATTCTATGGGACATCTTAATTTTGCATCATCTTTTTGCTCAGAAAAATATCGGCTTAACTCAGAACTATTCATAATGAATTTGAATTCTGTTGGAGATTGATTAAACAAAATTTGACAAATTGTTCTCAAAACATCTCTCCAGGTTTTGATTTTATATTTAGTCTCTCCCACAATTAAAGTTTTAGGCTTAGTCCCGCGAAAATCTGTTTCTTCATGAAAATCATAATAAACTTTCTCCTCTTCAATATCTTTACTAAAATTTGATTCTGGATATTTCCATATCTTAATTGCTTCCTCTGCTAGTAAACTAGCTCGTTTGATAATAGCTTCCTCATTCCATTCCTCAATATTTTTTAATTCACAACTTAATTTTAATTTGCTACTTTCAAAGTCAATTTTTTGCTTTGTCTGAAAATCTTTATTAGATAAGCTACGATTTTTTGCTGTTAAACTCAAATTACCCAGAGTATGTAAATATTTTGCATGAATTTCTGCAAACTTATTTCCTAAAGCAATTTTCCATTTTTGGTTAAGTTTCTGGGGCATAATATGTTCAGTCGTCAATTCCTGAACATCAATTTTATAAGGAGAGTTATAATTTTCCAGGCTTTCTAATAAAAAGTCTCTATTTTTCGCCTTTAGTTTATAAATTTCTTTATAGATAAGTGTTTCTCTAAATTCATCGTCAGTTGGAATTTTTTGCCTAGCTGACTTGTTTTTAATAATAAAAGCCATAATCTGAAAATAGTTGTCTTTCCAACCATTTTCTTTCTTTATTTCTTTTGATAAGGTTAAGAAAAATTTGTTTAGACCTTGTGTTGTATAATCAACTAAAATTTTTCTGAAAGC
The DNA here is from genome assembly GCA_003556955.1 of Nostocaceae cyanobacterium CSSed10_463m. The sequence goes on along the minus strand of PWQB01000292.1, from coordinate 3,133 downwards.
ATAACTTTCTATTAGCTGAATTATATTAAGAACATCAGAGACATTTAAAACATTCTGGGTAAATAGGTCAAATACATCCAGTAGAAAAGGGTGACATACTGTAAATTCTAGGCGATATAACCTATGGATCGCTTGATTTATATCTTTATCAGGATGCTGAGAGTGATTCACAAAGTAGCTATAAATTTCAGCATACTTGAGAAGATGTTTCAGTATTTTATAACTATCTCGTGAGAATTTAGCCTCAGAATATTGCTTAAATTCATTATAAATAGCCCTGTTACTTTGTGTAATATCTTTGTGTAAGGTGTACATTAAGAAAGCACGAATAAAATTCGCCACATTTCCAGATAACTGTTCTATTTTTATCCAGTATTCATTGTAAAGATGTTCCTGCTTATCTTGATCTAAATCCATCAAAATATAATTTCTAATTAAGTCTCCATCTGTCAAATCGACTCCGGTTGAATTTAAACTTTCAAAAATTAATTGGGGGTCATCAATATTTTTCTCAAGCTCAATATTGACAATCTCTAATTTCTTGAAAAGTTCAAATATTTCCGAGGGTAAAATCTGGCAGGTAGATACTTTATCATAGAAAAATAAATAATTTTGAATGATATTTGAATCATTTTTCTGAACATCTGAAGTTTCAAATAAACTTTCAAAATATGATTTATCTCTCTTGTTCGGTTTTAACCGAATACGCTGTGATTTATGCTTGCATCTTTTGTTAATTAAATAATAGTCTAATATATCTTCTTGTAAATCTGCTTCTGATGGCTTTTTATCTGGTTTTACTTTCAAGTAATTGCCTAAAGCTAACAATAGCAAGGAAATGGTAGTTAATCTTTGCTGTCCATCTATAACCATCCATTCCTCTTGATTATTGTATATATTGACTAAAGCGCCGAGGAAGTGACTTGGTTTACCAGATTGTTGCAAATATAGAATATCTTCCCATAACTTTTTACAGTTGTTGATTTTCCATGCATAATCTCTTTGATACACAGGAATCACAAAACTTTTATTTCTACCTTCTAGAAATTCGTAAATGGGAATTTTTTTTACTTGCATTGTCTTGAAAACGATAAATCAGTATACTTTGGAGCATGGTTTGTTTCACTTATTACATTATAGCAATGGGAAATTATTCGTGATCAAGAAAATGGCTGAAAATGTTGTATATTAAAACTTTTCGCTCTCTAGCCACTTTGACTTTATAATAGCGATACCTGCGGTAAGCTAACGCTTTTCTGTATATGGAAAATCAAGGGCAATTACAGTATAATATAAATAGCTTTACACCTAATTTCTATGAAATTAACAGAAATTTTACCCTCACTGCAACAATTATCTCATCAAGAAAAAATCAAAGCCATTCAATTTTTAGCCACAGAATTAGCTCAAGAAGAGCAAATTTTAGGAGCAGAAGTACTTGATTATGGTCAAATAGATACAGAATTAAATTTTCAGTCTCTGAGTGAACAAGACATGATTGAGCAAAGCAAATCTGCTTTAGAAACTTACCTTAGTACAGGTTCAGGAGTCAAACATGAACAAGTCCAGAAATGGGCAAATAGTTTAATAATTCAACAATAATAATGTCTGAGATAGTTTGGACAGAAACTGCAATTACTGACTTAAATCGTCATTATGATTTTATAGCACTTAGTAATGCTGACGCAGCAGCCCGCGCAATACAAGCAATTGTTACTTCTGGTGGAAGTCTACAACAAAATCCGCGTCGCGGTGCGATTGTAGATGAAATAGCAGGATTGCGAAAGCTTTTAGTTGCTTTTGGTAAGTATGGCTTTATAATTCACTACGTTATTCTTGAGAATGATGTGATTATTTTACGTATATATCATGGACGGGAAAATAGACCTATTTAATAAGTTGCAAAATCCCAACCGTTAGCTCTCTAGCCACTTTAACTTCAAAAGAGCGATCGCATTTTTTATATATTATTCGTCAGAGCAATTTTAATAATTTTTGGTGCGTTACGTCGCGTATATAAATTTTGGATATTTGATAATATTTTCGCGCTCCTAACACACCCTACAAACTATTTTTATGACAAATAATTATTGCAATATTGCGTCAATTCTTCGTTTGCGAAGTCCATTAGTGATCGCATTAGTGACATTTTCATCTAAATGAAATTTAATTTCTCTAGCCATGATTTTTTTTGTATTTATGAATAATCTCTCGGATTTTAAGCAAATTATAACGTAAATGGCTTTTATAGCAGATGTAACCCATAGGCATCTGTGTTTTACTTCTTACCCAGTAAACCAACTTCCAGCGTCCTCTATTGGAAATCTTCTTTAATCTCAGCCGATTTAGCCCCGGAAACACATAAACTAACGATTGGGTTAAGACTAAACTGTAAAGTCTGAACCCTTAATCACCGTAGACACGAAGGACAAAACACGAATGACTATATCTCTAGATACTGCTATTGAGGCAATTATATCCCGTGAAATTCTGGACTCACGGGGTAAACCAACGGTAGAGGCTGAAGTACATTTAGCTAATGGGGTTGTGGGACTAGCACAGGTTCCCAGTGGTGCGTCTACAGGCACTTTTGAAGCCCATGAACTGCGGGATGGCGATAAAAGCCGTTATGGGGGTAAAGGGGTACTCAAAGCGGTGCAGAATGTCAATGAGGTGTTAGCACCAAAATTGTTAGGTTTGGATGCTCTCAACCAGGAACTTTTAGACAGAACAATGATTGCTCTGGATGGTTCTGGGAATAAATCTAATTTGGGTGCAAATGCAATTTTGGCGGTTTCTCTCGCAGCAGCGAAAGCGGGAGCGGAATCTTTGGAGGTTCCCTTATATCGCTATTTGGGTGGCCCTTTGGCGAATTTGCTACCCGTACCGTTAATGAATGTCATCAACGGTGGGGCGCACGCTTCTAATAATGTGGATTTTCAAGAGTTTATGATTGTCCCTGTGGGCGCTCCTTCTTTTAAGGAAGCTTTGCGCTGGGGTGCGGAAGTATTTGCGACTCTGAGCAAGGTTTTGGATGAAAAGGGTTTGCTGACTGGTGTGGGTGATGAAGGTGGTTTTGCGCCTAATTTAGAGTCTAATCAAGTGGCTTTGGAATTACTGGTAGCGGCTATTA
>PWQB01000203.1 GCA_003556955.1 Nostocaceae cyanobacterium CSSed10_463m | reverse complement strand
TTTACCAGATTATCCGGTGCGCCTCAGTTATAATAAAATAATACCGAAAATTTTACTCAATACAGGAGTTAATGATGGTAATAAAATTTGAAGAAATATATAGAGATATTGATACTTTACCAGAAGAAGCTCAAAGCTTACTACTTGATTTTATTCAGTTACTCAAAAAGCATTACCCACAAACAGAAATTCAACACATAGAAAATGAGAAAACTTTCTCATCTACCCAACAGCCATCACCACATCCACTAGACACATTTATAGAAACACATGGTGCTTGGGAAGATGAACGCACAGCAGAAGAAATAGTCAAAGAGATTTATGATAGTCGGACTATTTCTAACTACGATATTAGCTTATGACTTATTTATTAGATACTGACACTTGCATTTACTGGATTAAAAACATTAATTCCGTCAGAAATAAAATTCAACAAAGTTTAAACAACTATCAATCGTAATTTGAGGCTGGGTATAGACAAAGGGGAATGGCTACCCACCAAAACAATAACCTAACCTAAAATAGTGAGTTACAGCGCAAACAAAAATTTTCACGTTGAACTTATGATTCGCTGCGCCTAACCCACCCTAAATCTACATCTTTTGTGTCTTTAATTATATCTTGCACCAGCGTCAAAAACCGCCCGATGTTAAAAACATCAGGCTCATAGCTCAAGTCATCTCAAGATGACTAATACCCCAATACGGTAAAGATTTCAGTCCCTTCTTAGTGGACTTAAGCTATGAGCCAAGAAATTTATTTCTTGGTGGGATATGGGTCAGGTGCAAGATGCGAGTTTAGCTATTATCTCTTGAGCAATTTAAAACAACCAAAGATTCAATATTCTTAATTTTTCACAAGCTGCAAAACCGAAAAGATTCATATTTACCCAATTATGTTGATTTTTTGGTTTTATTTAACTGTGTTGGGTTATTTTGAAAAAAGTTATCAAAGTAACTAGGCGTAAAACGCCAAAAGCTTCTAAGCTAATTGCAGATATTTGACATGACTGCAATCAGGATTAGGAGTAGCTTCTATGCCAACAATTCATTTAGTGGATGGAGAAAAGGGTGGAGTGGGAAAATCTCTACTCACCAGGACAATGATTCAGTATTGTCTAGATAAAAAAATACCGTTTGTACCAGTAGAAACTGATAGGTCTAATCCTGATGTGGCTGGTGTGTATAAAGGAATCTGCCAGTATGCAGTGTTTACTGAAGATGAACGCCACGCTGATAAAGCTGATAAAATCTTCGAGATGGCGCTGTCTAAGCCAGTAATTGTGAATTTGGCTGCTCAATCCCATAGAGCTGTTAAAAGCTGGATTGAGAGAAATCTATTAATTGAATTGGGACGTAGTGAGGGGGTGAGTTTTTGCAAGTGGTTTGTGTCTACTGGCGGATATGACAGCCTAAATCTATTTGTTCAGTCAGTAAATACCTACGGTGACCATATTCCTCATATTTTGGTGAGAAATTTAGGACTGTGCGATGATTGGGAACACGTTGAGTCTGATCCTAATATTCAAAATTTAGTCACACAACATAATATCAAGGTTGTAGATTTTCCTAAACTGGCATACAAAGAACGAAATATCATTGACCAACATCGCTTAACTTTTGCGGAAGCGCGAGAGTATAAAGAATTTGGAATGCTTGGTAAACAGCGTGTTGTCCAATTTCTCAAACTTGCTTATTCTTCTTTTGAAAAAGTGGGTATTTGGTATGAAGAAGTTAAATAAAAAAGCACTGTAACTCTTTTTATTCCCAAGTTGCAGCATCTCTTAATACAGCCGGAATTTCCCCTTGTGATAGGGGAAACTCCAACAAGGTTTCTTTGTAACCTAAATATCCAGATTCAGCGAAAGATAGCAGCATTCGCGCCAGCGCCAACCACACCTCTGGTTCATATTCCCAATCACGATAACGGGAAGCTCTACCAGCAATTGAACGCAGCGCCCAAAAATATGAATTCCTCACCACTGACCCACCTTTTTTAAATGCTGGTAAGTCTTCGTGGTGGATATAAAGGATTGTATCTTCAATTCTGGCTCTCATTCAGCCATTATAATTCATTGGGGTGAATTAATCACATCCCGGTTTGACTGGAAAGGACTAAAGTCCTCACTACGAACCATTACAAATTTGAGGTTAAATCCACACGAAAAGGTAATTTTCAGAAATATCAAAAATAAATTTAGAGCGAGTTTGACTACTAGGTGGTTTTGCTCAACCAGATGGATGGAGGCGCAAATCTAGTTAACCCGCTCATCAGTATGGCGATTAATTAATGTTGGGTTCGATTTCCCCTGATAGAGGTGGTTCCAGATGAACAGAGTGTTCTGGAGAGGCTATTGCCGCTTTGGGAATTTCTATTACCGGGTTATTTAAGGCTACCATTAGGGGTGAAATTGAAGCTACAGGCGTTTTTATACTTGGTGTCGGCTCTACTGGTTGTTGTTGAGCTAGACGTGCTGTATTAAATTGACTACCTGGTAGCAAGCCAGATACAGCACCGATTACACAAGCAGCTATGGCGGCTCCTCCAAATGCCCAATTGGGTAGGGAACGACGGCGCACACGCTTGAATACTTGCTGGGCGGTTACTTCTGGTGGTTGTTGGGCTGTGGGGACTGGGAAAGTCCGCAAGCCTCGCCTTAGATTTAGTAGTCGGTTATACAGGCGTTGAACTGAGGCATCGTTTTTTAGCCATTCTTCGACTTGCCTGCTTTCGGCGGCTGTCACCTCTCCATCGAGGTACGCACTTAATAACTCGAAGCGATCGCGCTTCACCATATCCATAGCACCCGTTATTTCATTGGTATGCTGGCCTGTCCCGTTTGACAAATTTTGAGAATCTCGCCAAGGGGAACGGTCATCAAATGGAGAATTAATATTCATTGTAGCATTATGACCAATTCATCTGCGGGTAAATATCACAACAAATCCTGATAAATTTATTTAATTTCTTTATCATGGGCGCAGGATTCTCAACGTTCATCAAAATTCTCCCAGAATCTTGAAGTTTTGCCTTGAGACAAGTGCCAAAGTTTGTGATTTAGGCATCTAAATAGTTTTGCAACTGAGTTTGCAATCTGGATCTAGCCCTGGCGATTCTCGATTTCACGGTTCCCAAGGAAACGCCGGTGATTTCGGCAATTTCTTCATAAGCCATACCTTCGATTTCTCTAAGAACAATGGTAGTCCGAAACACTTCCGGTAAGTCGGCGATCGCCTCCCGCAATTGCTCGTAAAATTCTCTAGTTGTCAGTTCTTCTTCAGGCCCTGGGGTATCGCCAGCAATTTCCCAATCCATCTCGCCATCTTCGAGTGTACGGGGAGCATCCAGTGATAAGGGACTGGCTACCCGCTTACGTTTACGTAACTCGTCGTAGAACAAGTTAGTAGCAATCCGACTTAACCAGCCCCGAAACTTGACTGGCTCTTGTAATCGGCTAATATTGCGATAAACTCGAATCCACACTTCTTGAGCCAAATCAGCTCTATCAGGCCAATCTGGAGCTAGGTGGTAGAGAACTCGATCAACTTGACTTTGATAGCGGCGCAATAGCTCTGCAAATGCAGCACGATCTGGGCGCAGTCCGACTTGACAGCGTAAAATTAAATCGTGGTTAGAGAGTTTGTCAACTTGCACCGATGCTTCTGAGTATCTTGCATCAACAGTTGACCAGGATACAGTAATCGATTGGCTCATAGATCGTACTGAATTTTAAATCATCCCTATCTATTAGACAGGGTAATGGACATAATGTTCCTGTCATAAGTGCCGGATTTATGACTGGTACATGGTGGCATATAAAATCAAGAATCTCAACAGCTGCATAAGTGGACAAAACACCGCCGAAATTTTAGCATTCATACTGAAATAGTCTTGTCGATTCGTAGCGGCTGTGCCAGGATGTGTGCTGATATAGCACTACGCATACACGTGAGGACATTGTTGATTGCTGAAAGCCTTGATCTAAATTGGTTTTTACTCAGCACTCAGCACTCAGCACTTTGCTATAGTGTTAGTTTGCCCAAAAGTATTCACAGAGTTATAAAAGAACAGATAAGTAACTATAAATTATTGATAATTTTGAATGTACTCATGCACCAATTAGTCAACTGGATATGTCAGGGATAAACAATAGGCGATGGCAATGGTAAGAAATGAATCTGTAGCGCGTATAGTCATGTTTCTCTGTTTTGGTACAGCCATTTTATCGCTAGCTGTCCATTGGCGGATTACGACAACTCAAGGGCAGTTTGAGCAGCCAGCTTCTGCGGCGGGAAGCCCATCTGAGGTGGCTTTTGGAGGTCAAAGTGGTGGTGCGTCTATACCTCCTAAACAACCCACTCAGCAGCAACCTGTTCAGAAAAGTTCTGTACCAAATATGTCAGGTGCAGTCAGCTACAATTCAGCCGCAACTACTGACTCATCGCCAGAGACGCGATCAGCAGAACCGCAGCGTAGGCGATCGCTATTTCCCATACAAAGGCAAAATTCCCAGGATGTATCTTCACAATCAACTCAGACGGAAGTGGTGGTGAACTTAAGCGATCGCCGTACCTACGTTTACAAAGGAGGTGAAGTCATAGCCAGTTACCCAATTGCTATAGGTAAAGAGGGTTGGGAAACTCCTACAGGTTCTTTTCGCGTCACAGATATGCAAAAGTATCCTATTTGGCAACATCCCATCACTGATAAAATTTTTCCATCAGGTACTGATAGTCCTTTGGGAGAGCGATGGATTGGTTTCTGGTCAGATGGACGTAATGAAATAGGCTTTCATGGTACGCCAGATACACACTTGTTGGGAGCTGCTATCTCTCATGGCTGCTTAAGAATGCGTAACGATGATGTCCGTTTGTTATATGAGCAGGTAGATATTGGTACACTTGTATCAGTACGTGATTGATCAGGGATTTTCTCAAATTTCAAGATTGCAAATGAATAACCCTGGTTGATTCAACCAGGGCTTTGTATTCCCTTGATGGGTAAAGCCTTGAGATAACTTGGTTTTTACTCAGCACTCAGAACTCAGAACTCAGCACTCCTGTACGGGCGGGTTCACTAAGGATTTTGACGAACCACAGATTGACTGCTTAAACCCGCCCCTACCCACTCAGCACTTTGCTATATTTGAGGTTTTTGCTCAAAGTTGGGTGCGTATACCTGAAGTAAATTACTGACCTGGCGCAGAACTTCATTACCAGTGCTTTTGCCAAAGACGGGCGTTCTGTTGTCGTTGGGTTGGTTGAGATTTCGCCCTATAGACTCGTTAATTTGCTGAGAAATTAACTCTTGCAGTTCCGCCCTTGCACGTAGACGCTGGTAGCTAGCACCTTCTTCTGTAGTCGCATACAAGGGTGGTAAGCGGTTGAGGGCATAAGCGGCTATATCCCCTACATCCAAAGAAGTTTCGCTGGTGGCTTCAATTTCTGCGGCTCTGGCGATCGCCTCTGTCAGTACCAATTCTTCCATGACGTTAATGAATTGTTTCCGAGGTACAGCTACTACCTCACCAGTTAACAATGCCCCCATCAGTCGATCCAGTGCCATGTACTCTTCAATTGAAAGTTCCGATGCGTTATCACAGATTCTTCCAACTTCTGCTTCCATGACTGGTGTTAAATAACCATCCTGGAGAGCTTGTTCTACAATTTTTTCTATACTCATAACGCTCATTATTTTTACGCTAGCCAAGCAGGATAGGGACGGTATCAATCCAATTTATTTTGCCCGTTTATTGGCAAAAAGTATATGAATTATTGACAAACGACATCGATTTTTTTTGTAATTAATCGATACCCTTAAATCTCCAAGGTACTGGATCAACAGATTGCCCGTTAACATATAAACCCCAGTGCAAATGCGGCCCTGTGGAAGCACCTGTGGAACCAACTGTACCGACTAATTGACCGGCTTTGACAAAATCTCCCTCTTTAACATTAATACCATTAAGGTGTAGTAAAATACTTATAACTCCTTGCCCGTGATCAATGCCAATGGTGTTGCCGTGAACTCGAAACCCTTCAGACACCGTACCCACCAACGCAACTGTTCCCGCAGCTGGAGCGATGACAGGTGAACCAGTAGGACTAGCGTAGTCAACACCACGATGGAAGTAATTTTCAGCAAATTTGCCGTTATAGTAGCGACGGACACCGTAAATTGTAGTAATGCGCCCTTGATTTGGTTGTAGCATGGTGCCATTCCAATGCTTTTGTGGTGTTTGGATTGCTTTCAATGCTGCGACTCGCTGAAGTTCATGTTCTGTAGCTCTCACCCCAGCTCTTCCAGGTGGCAAATTAATTCGTTGTATGGGAAAATTACGATTACGCAAATTCACTGCCAAGTTTCGTACTTGCCCATTGCCAGAAACCTTGAGTGTGAGGTTTCCAGGTCTATCTAGGGGAGTTGTAGGAATTAAAGCCCGATATTTATTAGGGGCGATCGCATAAGCTGGATAAGAATTTTCATTGACAGTTACGGTGGGATTACTACCATTGTCTGGATTATCTACATTAATCATCACAGATAGGGTATCCCCTAATTGAGGGTTACTGGGAGTCACCTGTGCTTGTAAAGCATCTACAGGCACAGCCAAAACTATAACAAAGACAAATGCAAATATACCGATGAACGCGTTTTTTATCAGGTGGTTAAGTTTCCAGCCTTTGAAACTAAAATACGGTAACTTCTGATCAGATTCTTGAATGTCATGATCCATATTCATAGAAATACTACACATTTCTTACTTCTGCTCAGAAACAGACTCGCTTATGAATGCTGGTGTTTCCTCAGCAAGGCAAATTCTTTTGAGTATAGCATAGGATACTAAGTAATTTCAATATATGATGTAGCAGTTAACTATACTTAATGCTGTTGCTAGTCTGACGACCCAATCAAGAACCACCTCTGGTTGAGATATCGCCATTCGTCTAGTTTTAGGGGCAGGTTTACCAATATGTTGGTTAATCATCAATCATATCTCTAAACCCGCCCCTACTCGTGGAACCAAGAATCTCCGTTGCCTCCCGGAGCTTACTACTAGACCTCAATAAACTAGACATTAATCTACATCTGTGTACAAATTGTCTATATATTCTCTCTAG
>PWQB01000837.1 GCA_003556955.1 Nostocaceae cyanobacterium CSSed10_463m | reverse complement strand
ATTTGGGTAAATTTCTCGATCCTTTGGTGGATAAATTGCTGGTGCTTGCGCCGTTGTTGGTGTTAGTGGAATTAGGAAAAATTCCAGCTTGGGGCGTGTTTGTGATTTTAGCACGGGAGTTAGCGATCGCAGGCTGGCGCGTAAATCAAACGACAATCACAGGGGCGAATATTTGGGGTAAACTGAAAACAGTGAGTCAGATTATAGCTATAGCCCTTTTAATTGCACCTTTATCTCTAGTTTGGCAAATCCCTACATTAACTGCCTTTTGGTTATCTGTGGCTTTTACGGTTATATCTGGTGTAATTTATCTCATACCACCCAAAAATCAAACAAGTGTGTAATGGGATGTGAGATAGAAGACGCGATGAATCGCGTCTCTACATGAGGTGATTATGGTTTTCTATTTTCGTAGTTTTGTTTTAACCAGGATTTATATTCTCCTGAACGTACTTGATTAATCCAGGCTGAGTTATTTAAATACCATTGCACGGTTTTGAATAAACCACTATCGAAGTTTTCTTGAGGTTGCCAGCCTAATTCATTACTAATTTTACTACAATCAATGGCATATCTTCGATCATGTCCCGGACGGTCTTTGACGAAGGTAATTAAGGAAGAATGGGAAAAATCAGGTTTTGGTGCTAATTCATCGAGAATTGCACAAATCTTTTCCACAACTATCAAGTTAGTTTTTTCGTTGATACCGCCAATATTATAGGTTTCGCCAACTTTTCCCTGTTGCAAAACTAGGTTAATCGCCTCGCAATGGTCGATAACATATAGCCAATCTCTGATATTTTGTCCATCCCCATATATAGGTAATGATTTACCTTCTATAGCATTGAGGATAGTCAAAGGAATCAGCTTTTCAGGAAACTGACGCGGACAATAATTGTTAGAGCAATTTGTTGTTAAAGTAGGGAATCCATAAGTGTGATAATATGCTCTTACAAAATGGTCAGATGCGGCTTTAGATGCTGCATAAGGACTATTGGGTGCATAGGGTGTATCTTCGCAAAAAGCTGGATCTTGGGGATTAAGTGAGCCATATACTTCATCTGTGGAAACGTGCAGAAAGCGAAATTCTGATTGTTTTGATGCTGATAGTTTTTGCCAATAAAAGCGACTTGCTTCTAATAGCTTAAATGTACCGACTACATTAGTCTGGATAAAATCTTCAGGACTCAAAATAGAACGGTCAACATGACTTTCAGCCGCAAAATTGATAATTGCATCTGGCTGATATTTTTCTAATAAATAAGCTACTAACTCTAAATTACCAATATCTCCTTGCACAAAATGATAGTTTTTATCACCTTGTAACTCAGCTAAAGTTCCTAAATTACTAGCATAAGTTAACTTATCCAAATTAATTACATTAGCCCATCCTAATTGTCTCGCTAAGAGGACAAAATTAGCCCCGATAAAACCCGCCCCACCTGTAATTAATATGGTTTGCATATCTTCTCAAAAACTCAAATTATTTTACTGAAAATAAATTCTAAATCAGCAACTAACTCTCCCTTTCCCCTGTTACCTCTGTGTCAATACTTTTCGGTTAAGGATTTGTTCGCGTAGCGTGCCGTAGGCAATCCCCCCAACCCCCCTTGAAAAGGGGGGCTAAAGTCCTCAAAGTCCCCCTTCTTAAGGGGGATTTAGGGGGATCTCCAATGTGGAAATATCGTTAACCGAACAGTATTAACCTCTGTGTCCTCTGCGTCCTCTGTGGTTCGTTCATCTTCAAACAACCAACTAACCGTGAAAACCGTATGTAGTTAATCCAGCCACCTAAGTCTTGAAAGCAAACAAATCACCAGAATAGAAACTTTTGTCAATTTCATCTTGCTGGAGTCCCACAGAAGCAGTAGTAATATAAAGTGTTCGCAAATCCTCACCACCAAAAGTGCAACTAGTCACCAGTGGTACAGGTAATTGGATTCTGAATACCTCCTCACCACTGGGGCTAAAACGAATCACACACCAGCCATTCCACATTGCTGACCAAATGTAGCCTTCGCTATCTATAGTCAACCCATCAGGATAGAAGGATTCATGAGTTAAATCAACTACAGTCCGGCGATTACTAATATTACCTGTAACCGAGTCAAAATCGTAAGCATATATTTTTTGTTCGGGAGAATCAGTCAAATAAAAGGTTTTTTGATCAGGACTCCAACCCAAACCGTTAGAAATAGTTAATCCTGTTTCCATGACGTGTAGTGAACCATCATGGTCATATCGGTACAAACTAGCTTGATTTGGTTCTGAAGACATGGAACCAATCCAAAAGCGTCCTTGAGGATCGCATTTACCGTCATTCAGGCGGTTATTTTGTCTATCAGCTTCAATTTCGACAGTCTTACTAACTAAGCCTGTCTGGGTGTCGAGGAATGCCAATTCATGGCGCAATGCGATTAGTAATCTATTATCCCCTGCTTGTGCTATCGCACCAACCACATCTCCCACATTAAAATACTCATCTTTGCCGGTAGCAGGATAAAATCTATGGACTCGATGGTTAAATATATCCACCCAATACAGCAATTGCTGAGTAGAATCCCAGATGGGGCCTTCAGCTAACCGGGCGCGTACCTCTAAAACGTTATATAGTGAATTTGGTAATAATTCCGTCATAGTGTAAGTAAGTTAGCGAGAATAAACCTAACTATGTGAAGCAATGTAAAGTATTGTAATGTAGCTCGTAGTAAGGGCTTTAGCCCTTAATTCAGGACTAAAGTCCTGACTACAAACCTGGAACTATTGACGACGACTTACTTATTGTAATTAGGCTATTGATAATGGGCTTTCCATGCCAGTAGAACACAGAAAGCCAAAGATAGAAAATCTCTAGACAGCTTGCAAAATCTCTTCATCCATAGAGAAATCAACCTCAGCTTGATCTCGTCCAGTTTGTAGATAATCGTTTTCTAGGGAATCAGCCAGTCCGGAAATTAAATCATATTCAGGTTGCCAAGTTAATTCTGCCATAGCTTTGTTCACTGAGGCGAAGAAATGCTGCACTCGCATGGGGAAAGCTTTGCGCTTGCCAAAATCAAATTTTTTGGGGTCGTAATGCACAATTTTAACTGCATCCGGTGATTTACCAGCCGCTACAGCACAAGCACGGGCTAAACCATCAAAAGTCACGTAGCGATCGCCTGAAATATTATAAATTTGTCTGATGGCTTGTGAATTACCAATTACCTGTGTCATCGCCGTGGCTAAATCTTTGACATGACCTAACTGGGTAATATGCAGCCCATTTCCAGGAATCGGTATAGGGCGATCGCGCACAATTCTATCAAAAAACCAGCTTTCTAAATCGTTATAATTTTGCGGCCCGTAAATATACGTGGGGCGAATCGAAGTAAACGGTAAATTCTGTTGCATCAAGTAAGCTTCTGTTTCATGCTTACCCCGGTGACGACTTTTCGGATCGACTGCATCGCCTTCTATGTGCGGTAATTGGTCAGATTTGAGATACACCCCCGCAGAACTCATATAGACAAAATGTTGCACTTGGTCTTGAAAAATTTCCGCTAATGGTTGAGTATCAGTAAGTTCGCGGCCATTATTGTCAAAAATGACATCAAACTTTTCTTGTGATAATCTTTCTTTTAGTTGAGTGGCATTCGTGCGATCGCCTATAATTTGTCCTACTCCCGGTAAAGAAGGGATAGGACGATTACCACGATTGAACAGTACCACTTCATGTCCTTGCTCAACCAGTAGTTGCGTGAGGTAAACACCAATGAACCTAGTACCACCCATGATTAAAATTCGCATAAATTCCCTGTTTTTAATTTCTATGTGTTTTCAAGAGCTAGAGGCTAGAGGTTCCCCAGTCCCCAGAAGAAGAGGGGGAGCAGGGAGCAGGGAGCGGGGGTGAGTTGGAAATTACTTTACACGGACGACTGCTTAACAACCTATTCTCTTCTCCCCTGCACCCTGCCCCCTGCCCCTCTGCCTCTTCCCACTCCCTAATTTGAGGTTATCAGGTTGCAGTATCCATCTGGAAACTCTTTTGATAGAATTACGTCTTATCCTCAATCTGGTGCAGATCCAATGTCTTATTCGCCAAAAAAACTTTTCAGTTAGCTCCGTAACTTGTGAAGTTTTTTTATCTATTAAAGTTAGCTGTGTCCTTGAAATACGCTTTGGTTCATGAGTGGCTGACACCGAAAGCCACGGGGGGTTCAGAACTAGTTGTGCAGGAAATTCTGAATCATATTGATGCCAATTTATATGCTCTGATTGATTTTGAATCCAGCAATCCTGAAAGTTATTTATACAAACGTCAGATTGGCACAACCTTTCTCCAGCACTTGCCTTATGCCCGTAATGGTGTGCAGAAATATTTGCCATTGTTGCCATTGGCTATTGAACAATTGGATTTACGGCAGTATGACGTAATTTTGTCTTCATCCCACGCTGTCGCCAAAGGCATTCTTACAACTCCCGATCAGTTGCACATTTGTTACTGTCATAGTCCTATGCGTTATGCTTGGGACTTAACTTTTGATTATCTGCGCCAAAGCAAGTTAGGACATGGTGCAGCTGGATGGGTAACTCGGTATTTATTGCATCGTTTGCGCCAGTGGGATGTATTAAGTGCTAATCGCGTTGATTACTTCATTGCTAATTCCCATCATACGGCACGTCGCATCTGGCGCTGTTATCGACGCAAAGCAAAAGTGATTTATCCCCCTGTAAATGTCAATAATTTGCCATTTTTGCCGGAAAAAGAAGATTTTTATTTGACAGTTTCCCGGTTAGTCAGTTATAAGCAAGTATCCCTAATAGTCAAGGCCTTTAATCAATTGCAATTACCATTGGTAATTATTGGTACAGGGCCAGAAATGACAAAAATTCGGGAAATAGCTAACTCTAATATCCAAATACTAGGATGGCAACCTGATGATGTGGTAAAAAAGTATATGGCTAGAGCTAAGGCATTTGTGTATGCAGCTTGTGAAGATTTTGGCATAGCCTTAGTAGAAGCACAGGCTTGTGGGACTCCAGTTATTGCCTACGGTGCTGGAGGTGCTTTAGAAAGTGTCCGTGATTTGCGCTCTTGTCAGGATACAGCAACAGGCATATTTTTCCATACACAAACAGAAGCAGCTGTAATGGAGGCAGTAGAAAAATTTGAAATTTATCAAAGTTCTTTTAATCCTGAGTATATGCGATCGCACGCTTCCCAGTTTTCATTACCAGTTTTTGCTGAACGCTATCTAGAATTTATCCATCAATGCAACAAAGAAAAAATATCAATAACGGAATGAACAAGATTTAGATTTAATTAATTATTTTTTGGGCGTTTGGCAAATTATTCCCAGAAATATTTCATTTTGGCTTTAAGATTGGGACTATGTGTGGTGTGGATTATTAAGGAGTATGATGACTGCCCAGAACTCACTCCTCTCCGGTAAGCAATACCTACCCTTCAGGAATGGCAAAGCCCAACGGCAAGATACTAGCGCGTCTACGCGTACTTTTTTAAGACGCGGCCAAAAAACAAAAACGCCTAAGCTCAAACCCAGAGGTTTGTCTGTTCAGGGTTTAAACGGAGAGTTCGCTAAACGACTGTTTGATATAATTTTTTCCCTGTTGGTATTGGTTTTTTTCTTCCCCGTCTATTTAATTTTGTCCTTGCTAATTGCTTTTAGCTCAGAAGGCCCAATTTTTTATATCCAAAAACGGGTAGGCAGAAACTACAAAACTTTCAATTGTATTAAATTCCGCACAATGGTGAGCAATGCAGACGAAATGCTCATACAAATGATGGAAACATCGCCTCAGTTGCGACAAGAATTCGAGAGCAGTTTTAAGCTCAAAAAAGACCCCAGAATTACCAAAATTGGGCAATTTTTGCGAATTACCAGCTTAGACGAATTTCCGCAGTTTTGGAACGTGCTTAAAGGAGACATGAGTGTTGTTGGCCCCCGTCCCTTAGTAGAGTCAGAGCTGCCTAAATATGGTTGTCACATTGACCATATTTTAACTATCCGCCCAGGAATCACTGGATTATGGCAAGTTTCTGGACGGAATGACATTCCTTACCCCAGAAGAGTCCAAATAGACTTACACTATGTCAAATTTAGAAATTTTTGGCTTGATTTATGGATAATATTTAAAACCATTGATGTGGTGATTCTACCCAAAAATAACGGAGCATACTGAAGATGCAGGTGCTGAGTGGGGAGAGTTGGTAGGGGCGGGTTCAAGCAGTCAATCTCTGGCTCGTCGAAATCCTTAGTAAACCCGCCCAGACACCGAGTGCTGAGTGGGAAGAGTTGGTAGGGGCGGGTTCAAGCAGTCAATCTCTGGCTCGTCGAAATCCTCAGTAAACCCGCCCGCACACCGAGTGCAGCGTGTCGAGTAGAAACCAAGTAGGGGCGGGTTTATTAAAATGATTATTAGTAATTGAGCATATCTGTAAACCCGCCCGCACACCGAGTGCTGAGTGTAAAAGTATTTGCTTCAACTTTTGAGCTATGAAAACTTTCTCAACTGCCTTGGCGGTTGCTATATATATTTTTTTGGCAAAATTTTGGCAAAGTTGGCAAAGATTAAATAAATTATACAACATATTAGTGTGCTTTTAAGTTAAGCTGCTTAGGGCTAACTTGTGAAATTAGTTTTTAATAAGTATATTTAGTTACGGCAACCCTCGTTAATTCTGAAAACGATGAGGTTTCTGATCACGCAATCTAGCCTTTAGCTGTTAATTTGTGTAAATTAGCTTGCTAACTCTTTGATCAAAGATAAGGAATAATTGAGCATGACCCAAAATAAGCGCGCGTTAATTACAGGTATTACTGGTCAAGATGGTTCATACCTGAGTGAGTTTTTACTAGAGCAAGGTTATGAGGTGCATGGTATTATTCGCCGGACTTCTACCTTTAATACAGACCGCATTGATCATATGTATGAAGACCCTCACAAACAGGGTGTGCGGTTGTTTCTTCACTACGGCGACTTAACAGACGGTACAACCTTACGCCGCATTTTAGAAGAAGTTAAGCCTACAGAAATCTATAACTTGGGCGATCAGTCTCATGTGAGAGTAAGTTTTGACTCCCCAGAATATACAGTTGATGCGGTAGGTATGGGAACACTGCGTTTACTGGAAGCAATT
>PWQB01000200.1 GCA_003556955.1 Nostocaceae cyanobacterium CSSed10_463m | reverse complement strand
TGTACACCGTAGCCTTAGTCAGGAGCGGGGCTGGGGGTGAGGTTATATATTATTGTTAAATCAGCATTCGTCTAAATTATTGTGTGTAATAGGGTTAAAGGAGGTAGAGAGAGAGGACTAAAGTCCTCACTACGAACCTTGAATTATTTAGTCTGTCCAACTTAACTGATAATAATGAAGTTGTTGGTTTTGGCAGAAATCTATGGAGTACGACTTTAAAACCCTGGCGGCACTTTATAAAAACACTCTCCTCAATAACGTACTTCCATTTTGGGAAAAAAACTCACTCGATTGGCAGCATGGCGGTTATTTTACCTGTCTGAATCGAGAGGGTCAGGTCTACGACACAGACAAATTTATCTGGTTGCAAAATCGCCAAATCTGGACTTTTTCTATGCTGTACAACCAGCTAGAGAAACGCGAAACATGGTTAAAAATTGCTAAAAATGGGGCTGAATTTCTCGCCCAACATGGCAGAGATGGCGAAGGTAATTGGTATTTTGCCCTCACCCGTGAAGGTCAGCCACTGGTAGAACCTTACAATATATTTTCTGATTGTTTTGCAGCAATGGCATTTAGCCAATACGCCTTAGCTTCGGGAGAAGATTGGGCGAAAGACGTGGCAATGCAAGCTTATAATAATGTGTTGCGCCGTAAGGATAATCCTAAAGGTAAATATAATAAGACCTATCCAGGTACACGCTCGATGAAATCTTTGGCTGTACCGATGATTTTAGCCAATCTGACTCTAGAAATGGAATGGCTGCTACCTAGTGAAACTCTGGAAAATGTCCTGGCTAGCACTGTTCAAGAAGTAATGACGGATTTTCTCGACCAGGAACGGGGGCTGATGTATGAAAATGTTGCCCCTGACGGTAACCACATTGATTGCTTTGAAGGGCGGTTAATTAATCCTGGTCACGGTATCGAAGCCATGTGGTTTATTATGGATATCGCCAACCGGAAAAATGATACTCAGACGATTAATCAAGCCGTTGATGTGGTGCTAAATATCCTCAATTTTGCCTGGGATAATGAGTATGGTGGATTATATTACTTTATGGATGCAGATGGTCATCCTCCCCAGCAACTGGAATGGGATCAAAAATTGTGGTGGGTGCATTTAGAATCTTTAGTCGCATTAGCAATGGGCGATCGCTTGACTGGGCGTGATGAGTGTGGGAAATGGTATCAAAAGATGCACGATTATACTTGGTCACACTTTGCAGATCCTGAATATGGCGAATGGTTCGGTTATCTCAATCGCCGTGGGGAAGTATTGTTAAATCTCAAAGGTGGTAAATGGAAAGGCTGTTTTCATGTACCCCGTGCATTGTATCTTTGCTGGCAGCAGTTTGAGGTATTGGCTTTAAAGTCAGTTTAATTTCTGCCCAGGAAGCTAAAGTGAAAACAGAACTATCTAATAGATGTCTCATGAGTGTTGTGACACCAAAACGATTCACAATAGACGAATATCACCGCCTCATTGAACTGGGATTTCTGAAGGAGGGCGATTCTCTTCGAGACGGCAAAGCCGAACGCATTGAATTGATTAGAGGAGAACTGATGCAAATGACGGCAAAAGGAAGAGTGCATACAGTGTGTAGTTCTATCTTATGTCGCCAACTGGATCGGTTATTAGGCGATCGCGCGGTCATCCGTGGGCAAGATCCTATTACCCTAGTTAATCACAGTGAACCAGAACCTGATGTCGTCATTGCTAGAGGCAAAGATGAGGATTATCTAGTTCATCATCCCTACCCCGAAGATATTTTGTTAGTGATCGAAATTTCTGATTCCACATTGATTTATGACCAAACAACAAAGCTATCTCTATACGCAGAAGCCGGAATTGTTGATTATTGGATTGTGAATTTGCCGGCTCGTCAACTTGAGCGATACAATCAACCTTATCAAAATGCTCAAAAGAATTTTAGCTATCTCAGCCAACAGATTTCTTTATCTCAGCAATTAGTACCAATTCCTGGATTTGAAAATGTCTTATTGGATTTGAGTCGGATTTTTCCAGAGGGTGCGTAGTCTTCTTTCTCTTCCTCTGTGATCTCTGTGTCTCTGTGGTTCGTTAAAAAAATCCCGTTCATAACTCATTTAGGATTGCTACAGCACTTTTCTTTTCAACGTACCACACCTAAATATCTAAAACGTTTATGGGACAAGGGTTATAGGATTTCGTTTTGTACCAAACCGTTACACAAAGTGCTGTATATAATACCAATTGGCGTAGATATAGCGAAGCTGTGTGCGAATCGTTGCAATACATCAATCTAGATTTTAGCCATGTTCTGTCATACTACAAACTGAGGTTTTGTACTACTTACCCCTCATAACACTCTCTCTATATTTACCTCGTAATCTACTCCTAATGCTTGATTAAAATGCTTTTTACCACAAAGAATTTTACGGCGTTCATCGGGGCGTAATTTATCTAAATTTGTTGTACTTTTTGTTTCACGAATAAGATAAAGAAATGGTTTCCCTACTGCTTCTCCATGTTCGTCCCTATCTTCCATAACAATTGCCCAATCTGGATTATATTCGCCTACAGGTGTAGGTACAGTAAACCAATTAGGAAGTTTGACAAATAGTTGTACATCATCTCGTTTTTCTAAATCTACAACAAATTTACCTTCAATACTATCTTGTATATTTTCGGCTTGACTATCAATAATTACATGATCATAAACGGAACGATTTGCCGGAATTAGATACTCTTGCCAAGTTTCAATTTCATCTTGAAATTGAGTCATTTCATACCAAGCATCTATTTTCTCATATTGAATCCCATTTACTAGATGATCTGCTAGTTTATTCTTAATAATTTGCACCGCTACCGTAGCAAATTCATGAGGATTAGAAAGCACACTTTTTTGATTACTCAACCTTTTTAATATTGTTAATAAGGTATGACGAGTTAATGAGACAGAAGGAGTTGTATTCTCCAATAAGTCTACCATGAGGGTAATTACATTAGGTAAGGGTCGTTTTCCAGTTAACGTCATAGCCGTTTTACTGGTGCTAAGTTGCATGGTTTCTAATGTATCTTCATTACCTACCTCTACCCGTGCTTTAGTAATAGCAATGCGGGGAGGATTAATAGTTTTTGTGTCTAACTCATTCAGAACTTCCTCAATCAGTTTTTCTGTATTAATTTGCACAGCATAACGAGTTTTATGTTTAATTTTCTCCCACAATTCTTGAAACTCCGGTTTTAACAAATATTCTTTACGTAACTTAGCTTTACCTTTTTCTCTCGCGTTAGCTGGTTTCGGTGGTACACCTTCTTTACCATACTCGTTTTCAATTTCCTGTTGCAGTGTTGCTACATATTTTTCATAACTTTCATTAGCAATTACAGTAAGAATGTTGATTTTTTGATCAAACATTCTTTCTCCTATTTGATTTACAGCTAACCGCACACCCCGACCAATTTCTTGGCGTTTTTTAGTTTCTGATGTTGTTTGGTTTAGTGTGCAGATTTGAAAAACATTAGGGTTATCCCAACCTTCTCGTAATGCAGAATGGGAAAAAATAAAAGCAACAGGTTCATCTAAAGAAAGTAACCTCTCTTTATCCTTCATGATTAAGTTATAGGCTTCTTCATCTTTTTTGGCTGTACCAGTTGTACTATCTTCAAAAAAAGTTTCTCCTCCCTTTTTTCGTTTTTGGGCAAAATAAGCAGCTTGGACTTGTTCAGGTGTCAATGCTTCCCATTCTGGATAATTTACCTTTAACTCTTCAAAGGCTTGCTTAAATAACTGACAGATAATACCATCTTCACCAGTTTCTGTTTTATAGTTAGCAACTTTATCAATAAAGAATAGCGAAATAACTTTGATACCTTGGGATTTTAGTCTTTTTTGTTTACGAAAATGTTCTTCAATCGTGTAACGAATTTGCGACTCAAAGATAGCTTCTTTATCAGTTCCCTTCGATTCACCAATGCTAATTTCTAAATTATTCTTGAAAAGCACTGTTTGAGAACCAGGATTAATTTCTTCTATTTCAAAATCTATGTATTCACTGCGGTTAGCTTTCTTAGATAAAGAATCTCCTGGTTTTACTGTAATTACCTTTTCTTTAACTGTGCCATTCTTTTGTAATTGATGAATAGCAATTTTAGCTGTAATGGTTTTCTTTTGACTGGTAATATTTTCTAACCGGAGGAAGACTTGATTAAAATCATTTTCTTTAATCACTGAAGCAACTTCAATACGTTTAACTAAACCTTGATTATAAGCTGTAAAAGGAGTTAACCGATAAATTAAATTGTAAGGATTTTTGTGAGTTGCACTATAGCGGAGAATAAACAAAGGATGAAGAGATGCTAAAGCTGCAATACTTTTTTCACTCTCCATATTTTGCGGTTCGTCTAAGATTAAGATAGGACGGGTTGATTGTACTAAATGTAGTGGTGTTTCACCCATTAACCTATCTGTACTCTGACGAATAACATTAGCAGCTTTATTAAAAGCATCTATTGTCATCACCATAATTTCTAAGCCGTCAGAAAGTGCAAATTGACGCACTTGGGAAAGATGGACAGAATCGTAAATATAATAACGATAAGGTGGATTACTATAAAGTTGTCGAAAATGTCTTTCAGTAACTTTTAAGGTTTTTAAAACTCCTTCTCGTACAGCAACGGAAGGAACAACTATAATAAATTTACGCAACCCATAACGCTGAAATAATTGTAAAGCGGTGCGTAAATAAACATAAGTTTTACCTGTTCCTGTTTCCATTTCTACAGAAAAGTTAGGAAAGGAAAGTGTTTTTTTACCTCTTATTGTTTCTATCGTTTTTTCAATATATTGGAGTGATTCATCAGGTATAATACCACTTTTTTGTTGGACTGATCGCAGATTTTCTAATAAAATTGCTTCGTCTAAATCCAGGCGATTCCTGACAGCAGCAGAACCCCATTCTAAAATTAAACTCATATCTAATTCTATGCGGGGTTGACCTTCTAATAAATTAGTAACGGCTTCAATAGCAGTAGTTTGGTATTCTTGGTTGGCATCAAATCTAAATTCCATCTGCTACCCCTTTTAAATAGTTTTTAGTCTACATTGCAGCACCAGATTAGCTGCTGTTGTATCATCAATTGCCATGTCACGGCAAATTAATAAATCGTTTTTAGTCAATTTTAATGTCCTCGCTGTTTCAAAATTAAACCGATTATCAAGACTAATATAAAAATGCTGTCTTTTATCTTCATCAGTTACTTTGTAGATAGTAGCCGATTCAATTTCTGTAACTTGCTCAATGCGAGATATTAAGCTATAACCTTGTTTGAGCATGACTTCATATATTACATTTTCCGGTTTCCAACCATCAACTAAAGGATCATTAAATAGTTCTAGTTGTTCTATATATGCTTCTGGTTCTGTATCGGATGGTAATTCTTCTGATTGACGATAATTTGATTTAGATAATTTTAAAACCTTGAAACCTAAATCTTCTGGAGTTTCCCGATTTTGTAATGGGAGTTTACCATTTTCTGAATTTTTTATTTTCTGAATACTGCGACGAATACGCTCTTTACTGATATCAGCAATAGTAGGAAACTGCGGATTATTTGTTTTTTGTGGTAACTGGACTAGAATAAAACGACGATCACCCGTATCTTCATGATTCAATTCTAATGCTGCCTGGGCTGTAGTAGCAGAACCCGCAAAAAAATCAACAATAATATCAGTTGAATCTGTATTTGTAGATAATTCAACTATACGTTTAATTAACCGGGTTGGTTTTGGTGTATCAAAAGATTGAGATGCTTCTGGGAAGAGAGATTTAATCTGTTTTTTTGCTTCATCATTATGTCCAACATCTTTATGTTGCCACCAAGTATCTGATATTATTCCACCTACTTCCGATAAAAATCTTTTGTATGCAGGTACTTTATTTTCCTGATTTAATCCCCACCAAACTCGATTATCTTGAACATTTTGTTGATGTCTAGCTTTGCTATAGCGCCAAACCGCAGTTCGACTAGGCCAGATTTCTTCTTCTGTTTTGGGATGAATTATTGGATAGTAAAGATTGGGTCTTTGTTCAGCCGATTTATTACATAAATAGTCTGAAGCTTTCCATAAACCTCGCGGATCATTATCTGGATTTTTGTATAGTTTATTTTGTTCTTCTGTTCTCTCCATTCTGCCAATTAGTGCTATTGGTTTACCACTATCTAAAAACTGTCTCTGCTTACTATAAACTAATATAAAATCATGGGTGGCTGAAAAATCAACAGTATCATTAGCTGGAGCATATTTTTTTTGCCAACACACGCAAGCCACAAAATTCTCTTCTCCAAAAATTTCATTCATCAACAACCGCAAATTATGAACCTCATGATCATCAATACTCACGAAAATTACCCCGTCTTCTCGTAACAACTGCCGTGCTAAAAAAAGACGGGGATACATCATAGATAACCAAGCAGAATGATAACGTCCACTGGTTTCAGGATTGCTAGTTTGTAAATTACCTTCACTATCTTTCTGACCTGTTAATTCTAAATAGTTATCAAGAGGATCTGTATAATTATCTGGATAAATAAAATCATTGCCCGTGTTGTAGGGAGGGTCAATGTAAATCATCTTTACTTGTCCAGAATAGGAATTGCGAAGTAACTTTAAAACTTCTAAATTATCACCTTCAATAAATAAATTTTGAGTATTATCAAAATCTACTGATTCATTTCTATCTGGTTTTAATGTTGCTCTACTGGGTGTTTGTAATATCTGAATAGCTTCACGCTTACCAGCCCAAGTAAAAGAGTAACGTTCTGGCCGATCATCTATAATTTCTCCTAAAGTTGCCTGTAATTTGGCAACGTCTATCTTATCCTCTGTAAACACCTCTGGGAAAATGGCTTTAAGTTGCTCAAGTTGTTCAGCCTTGATATCACCAGAAGTTATTTCTACTTTCTCTACATCTTTTCTATGCATTGATTAAATGTATTCAATATATTACAAATTATGGTTAAAAACAGATTTTAACAGAAATTGTACTAGTCTGCGTCCTTAAAAAATGAACTGGGTGCGGCTCAATGCCCTTATATTTTTTAATCCGATTGAAAACCAATGGTTTACTCCAGTTGCTACCCCTGGACGTAGTGAAACCATTTTCATT
>PWQB01000568.1 GCA_003556955.1 Nostocaceae cyanobacterium CSSed10_463m | reverse complement strand
TTGAGTTGTTTAATGATGAATACTGTTAACTGTCCATTCATCGCAGAATGGGCGGCTTTATCCATTCCTAAAAGTACGGCTTTGGTGAAGGCTAGGCGCTGCTCGAAGGAAAAGACGGTACTATCTACATAATCCCCTGGTTGGTTTTGGTCGTCAAAGTCTTTCGCATCCACTAATACGACTTCCGCAAAACCGTTTCCTTGCCAGTAGGCTTTCATTTCGGCGTTAGTTTTCAGGGAAACCATACTATGATGTTCTTGGCTGTAACCATTCCACACCATGACGGGTAAGAAGTTGGTGACGCTGGGATAAGCTGTGTTAAAGTGGGCGATCGCACTGACAATATAAGGCTCACCCAATCCACCATCACCCACAGTAAAGGGGAATAATTTATCTTGATGCAGCAAAGCGGCGGACATAGCAAAGTGTTGTCCTTGTCCTAGAGGTCCAGCCGGTGCGAGAATACCAGGGATGAAACCGGAAAGGTGTCCTAATAGTCCGTGCTTTTCTCGGAAGCGATCGCGCAATTGCTGTACTGTAGAAATGCCCATGTCTTCCAAGGAACGATCCAAAAACATGGCACTATAGAATCCAGGGGCATGGTGTCCCACTTCGGTGATAATATTCTTGTGACCCAGCATTACCAATGCTGCATAAGCTTCTGCTTGACTGGCAAAACCGCCTGGGTGTCCAGATGCCTTACTAGCTGTAACTTGCAGCGTCAGGTAGCGGAGAGCATCAGCAGCAAGTAAAGTTTGATAGACGGCTGCGGGATCTGTCGGATCTGCGATCGCCTTTTTGCCCGATTCTATAGCAGGTATTTTACCATAAGTTGCAAAATTTGGTAACGCCTCGCCAAAATATTGAATTCCTTCATAAAAATTAGGTAGGGCGGAAGATGCTTTCGATGTCATGCTGATTACCTTATAAAAGAGAACAAATTCTAGATACTTGATGAATTTAACAAAAATTTTACATCTTTAAGGCAATCAGAACTTATTGCAATTTCCCAAGGTGAGGATAAGCACTTTAAATAGTTCTTTAGCAAAAACCCAATTATCTTCAGTAATATTACTACTCCAAACCCCAAATAGTTTATACTTCCACTTTCAGCTATTTAACCTCAAATATACTCATATTTGCATATATCTTACTGTAGATACCTTTCTGAGTCTCCAGAGTCTAAACTACCAGTAGGTAAAACTCAGGAATGTCCAATTTCATGACAGAAAACCAACGCTTAGAAGAACAGTTTGTCTCACACCAAGCAAAACGAAGTGTATCGGAAAAACTAGATACAGCCGAACAAATTGATGTAGACGTAAAAACTGATGTCTTAAAAATTGTACAAGGACAAGCCGAGAAAGTTTCAGTTTCAGGTCAAGGACTGGTAATAAAACCAGATATTCGAGTACAAGAAATTCAACTGCAAACAGATAATATTGCCATCAATCCTTTAAGTGCTATTTTCGGTCAAATTGAACTGAATGAACCAGTAAATGCGGTGGCGCGTATTGTATTAACCAAAACAGATATAAATCTGGCCTTGACTTCAGAACTAATTCGGAGTCTAGTAGAAAACTTTCCTTTAAATGTAGATAGCGAAATCATCACTTTTAAACCCCAGCATACTGATATATTTTTACCTGGAGATGGCAAAATCGGATTCAATGCCACAGGGCTACTAAAATCAGATCAAGATACACGTCCTTTAGGTGTTACACTAACTTTTCGCCCCCGGACTAATTCCCATCCCATCTTGTTAGAAAGTGTTACCTGTACGGAAGGAAAAGGAATTTCTATAGAACTAATTTTAGCATTCATGCAGAAAATAAAAGAACTGGCAAATAAACACTTTCTGAAATGGGAAGATATAGCATTTCGGATTATAAATCTGGAAGTTGCACAGGATAATATCATACTTTTGATTGAAGCTAATGTAAAGCAAATCTCAGCATCACAAATTGAGTTCATTGATCAACTTCAGTAGTTCGATTATGTTTCCTAATTTATAGCCATCCTCAATCAGATGTAAACAATTCTCTTTTTTCTCTTTCTCTGTAATCTCTGTGTCTAGAGTAATATGGCTAACGCCATACTCCGCGTAAAGCCTGGGGCATAGTTTCCCTGACAGCGTAGCATCTCCCATAGGTAGAAGAACGCCAAATCAGAAAGGAGACTAATTAAGTGCAAGTTTATAGAGAATTTGTAAATAAGCTTAAAAGTTTCATTCCGTACCATTTATAATAATGGTCTATTACTATATTCTCAAGTTAAAAATATGCAAGAGTATGATGTGGTTATTATTGGCGCAGGACATAACGGGCTAGTTTGTGCGGCTTATTTACTCAAGGCTGGCTATAGCGTCCTACTACTAGAAAAGCGTTCAGTTCCTGGTGGTGCAGCTACAACAGAAGAATGTATACCGAAGGAAGCCCCTGGATTTAAATTTAACTTGTGTGCAATTGACCACGAATTTATTCATTTGGGGCCAGTTGTGGAAGAATTAGAATTAGAAAAATATGGTTTAGAATATTTAGATTGTGACCCAGTAGTTTTTTGTCCCCATCCTGATGGAAAGTATTTTTTAGCTCACAAATCAGTGGAAAAAACTTGTGCAGAAATCGCTCGTTACAATGAACGTGATGCTAAAAAATATGCAGAGTTTATAGATTACTGGCAAAGGGCAATCAGTGCAATGGTTCCCATGTTTAACGCGCCACCCAAATCATTTATAGATATTTTTGGTAATTACAATGTGCAAAAATTCAAAGATTTATTTTCGGTAGTCGGTTCACCAGCAAAAAGTTTGGACTTTATTCGCACAATGCTAAATAGTGCTGAGGATATTTTAGAAGAATGGTTTGATGAGGAATTTTTAAAAGCCCCACTTTCTCGACTGGCTTCAGAACTGGGTGCGCCACCTTCTCAAAAAAATCTGGCTATTGGTGTGATGATGATGGCTATGCGTCACAACCCCGGTATGACTAGACCTCGTGGCGGAACTGGGGCGTTAGTCCAAGCATTAGTTAATTTAGTTACCAATAAGGGCGGAAAAATTCTCACCGACCAACAGGTAGAAAAAGTATTAATTGATGATAATAAAGCTGTTGGTGTCAGGGTTGCAGGTGGTGAAGAATATCGTGCTAAATATGGCGTGATTTCCAATATTGATGCTAAACGCCTATTTTTACAACTATTAGACACCAGTGAAGTAGATGATGCTGATCCTGATTTACGAGAAAGGTTAGAACGGCGTATTGTTAATAATAACGAAACTATCCTGAAAATAGACTTGGCTTTAGACGAACCTCTGCATTTTCCGCACCACAACCACCAAGATGATTATCTCATAGGATCTATTTTAATTGCAGATTCAATGGCTCACGTCGAACAGGCGCACAGTAAATGTACTTTAGGAGAAATTCCTGATAGTAACCCTTCCATGTATGCGGTGATGCCTAGCGCCCTTGATCCTACATTAGCACCACCAGGTAAACATACTTTATGGATTGAATTTTTTGCGCCTTATCAAATAGCAGGTGCTGAAGGCACTGGTTTAAAAGGTACGGGTTGGACAGATGAACTGAAGAATCAAGTTGCAGACAAAGTAATTGATAAGTTGGCTAATTATGCGCCAAATGTTAAAGCAGCAACTATCGCCCGTCGTGTGGAAAGTCCAGCCGAATTAGGCGAAAGATTAGGTGCTTACAAAGGGAATTACTATCATATTGATATGACTTTAGATCAAATGGTATTTTTCCGTCCTTTACCAGAATTAGCTAACTACAAAACACCTGTGGAAAATCTATTTTTAACAGGTGCAGGAACTCATCCAGGTGGGTCAATTTCCGGAATGCCGGGACGTAATTGTGCGCGGGTATTTTTGCAAGCAAAACATCCTGTTGCTCAAACTTTAAGGGATGCTAGGGATTCATTTAAATCTAGTGTGGGTTCTGTATTTGGCATTGGTTGATAATTAGACATCTCCGGTAATTAAATGTGCGTGGTTTGAAACCTTTTTAGAGACGTTCCGGGTTTTAGAGACGGTCCGGGTTTTAGAGACGTTCCGGGTTTTAGAGACGTTCCGGGTTTTAGAGACGTTCCGGGTTTTAGAGACGTTCCACCGGAACGTCTCTACTTGTATCCAAAGTAATAAGCCTAGTCAAAATAAAATCATACCTAAATCGACAATAAAACACCATCAAAGTATGAGGATTTTATTTATGAGTGTATAGAAAATGAAAATGTGCCAAGAATTATGATTTGTGTCTGTATGCCATTTACCTGCAACCTGCTGTATATAATGTTAGGCAAATTACTATTTATGGTACAAGATATTATTTTCTGTCTAAAAGAAGCTACTTTATATTATATATTAAAGAAGTATTCTGAACCCAGGAATCCTGCTGAATGTTTTATCAATCCATCCTGTGGCTGTGAAAATCCTGGAAAGGAACTCAAATGTGAAAATTGTACCTATTTAGAAGCTTGTTTATCTCATTTTAAACTCGGTCATAAACCAATGCCATAGAACCTCACCCCAACCCTCTCCTTAGTAAGGAGAGGGAGCCGGAAAGGGGGATTAAGAGAGGAATAAACTGGCAGAATTTATATCTAAAAATAAGGTTGTTTGGGATTGTTGACGTAAAATTGAGGCAGGACATTCGGTGTTAATTGACCCTGTTAGCATCTGTTTTACTACCGGGGCTTTTCGTTTTTCTGGTGCTAGACAAATAATTTTTTTGGCTGAACAAATTAAGGGCAAGGTAACAGTAAAAGCATACTGGGGAACACTATCAATATTGAGAAATTGACCTGTGTTAACTTGTTGCTGACGATTGGCTGTATCTAGTTTCACCAGTTTGACACTGTAAGCATCTTGAAAATTCGCAACTGCGGGATCATTAAAAGCCAAATGTCCGTTTTCACCAACACCAAGACAACATAAATTAATGGGTTGGGCTTGCAATAATTTGGTGTAGCGATCGCATTCCGCTAGAGGTTGTAAGGTATCCCCTTGGATATAATGGAATTGTCGGGGAGCAACCCGCTTTTCTACACGTTCTTGCAGATATCGCCGGAAACTCGCGGGATGGTCAGCCGTAATTCCCAAATATTCATCTAAATGAAATAAGGTAATCCTTGACCAATCTACACCACCCAAGGTAATTAAAGCATCCAGAAATTTGATTTGGGAATTTCCTGTAGCTAACAGTACTGCTGCGGTTTCCTGTTGCTGGAGAACTTGCTGTAAATAATTTTGGGCGATTTCGGCAACTTTCTCTGCCATTTCAACTTCAGAGTTGTAAATCTGCACCAATAAATCATCAACGCGAAAAAGGTTTGTAGTGCCTAGCATTTGCTTAAATAGAATATTTGACAATAATGCACTGACATCTTTTCTTTAGTATAGATTTTAGAATTTCAGATTGTTTTATTTCTGTATTCACGCCAGCACAATGATTGAGGACAAAAAATCATGTAAACTATGTAAATTAAGTTAACAATTATTTACGATTTCCCCAATCATGCTGGCTGCAATTCTCTTTGACTTAGACGGTACAATTGTCAATACTGACCCTATTCACTTCCAAGCTTGGCAAAAAATGCTGCTGAGTTATGATATTCACATTGATGAAACATTTTATAAATCTCGAATTAGTGGACGGCTAAACCCAGAGATTGTTAAAGATATTTTGCCACAATTATCAGTAGCTGAAGGTGAAAAGTTTGCAGATGAAAAAGAGGCACTTTTCCGCGAACTCGCCCCCCATCTGCAAGCATTAGATGGATTTGCTGAACTCATAGAATGGACAGAAAAACATCAGCTAAAACGGGCTTTAGTAACTAATGCTCCTAGACAAAATGCAAAATTCATGCTAGAAGTTTTAGGAATTAAAGAAATTTTCCATAGGATTGTTTTAGCTGATGATTGTATAGCAGGTAAACCAGATCCTGAACCTTATCAAGTTGCTTTGAACAACTTAGGAATTGTAGCAGCACAAGCGATCGCCTTAGAAGACTCTCCCTCTGGTATTCGTGCCGCAGTGGGTGCTGGTATTCGTACCATAGGTATTGCTTCTACCCATGATCCGCAAGTTTTGCAGCAAGTTGGCACATTTATGGCAATTCCAGATTTTACTGATTTGCAGTTGTGGAAGTTTCTTAATTCTTTGATCTAGCAATTGCTTGAGGTCTTGAAACAAATAGGTTTATACTCCGAACTCAGCACGGGCTAAACGCCCCGCTTCCGCTTTAAGCGCAGCCATGCCAGCAGGGCTTTACAGCACTCAGTACTCAGCACTTTTAAAAAGATTCTGGTGGGGAAATATCTGAACCAACAGTACTAGACTTTAACCCTGGTTTTGTATTTACTTCCGAGTTTTGTGATGATTGAGACACAGACGAAGAAGGGGAAGTTACTATATCTGGATTCAGAACTCTACCAGTATTTGTTTGTTGAGCAATTAAGGATACACCCCCTACAGCCCCAGCCACAAGAGCTGTATAACCTAAATACAGATGTATGGGACGAATATCTATCCCCGATCCTCCAGCAGGTTTCGTAGAACCATACCAAGAAGGTAAAATGGACTGCACTGTATCGGGTGCTGGTAAAGAAGCTGCTAAACTTGTACCATTTAGACCTAAAGCATTACCCATAACTCGAATAAATCCACGTAGCAAAGTATCTTCTGGTAATAAATCAAAATTACTATTTTCTATTGCTTCCATGCGATAGATTGGCACATGAGTATAAATATTAAGTTGGTACAGAGACAGTCCCTGAGACTCACGCGCTTGTTTGAGTTTTTGACCGATTCTGCACATAATTTCTTTACGTTGTTCGGCTGCTGTTTGCTTAACTAGTTCAGCTTGGTTGGCTTTTTTGTTTGGCTTTAACCAGTTAACTAGCGCTGCACCCGGAGATGGGATTTCTGGACTTTTCTCTTGATTTACAGTGACTTTTGGTAATACGTCGCTTTCTCTAATATATGCGTTGTTTGTCTGCGATGCTTCTTTTATACTTGGGGCGTTATTAGCCGTTTTTGGTTCAACAGTTGGGGATGGTGAAATACTATGAGCTTCTGGAGCTTTTTCTTGTTGAGCGAATTGCTGAAACGCTAAACTAATAGCTTCTCTACCCACCGCTTTCAA
>PWQB01000356.1 GCA_003556955.1 Nostocaceae cyanobacterium CSSed10_463m | reverse complement strand
TTTCCTCGGAAGCTAGGCGACAGACTAAGCCGCTTTGCTTAAACACGGAGATAAATACATCATTGGCATAAACGTCCATCTTTTTGACAGATTCGCCTTGGACATTCACATCTCCAGAAAATCCCAGCACACCTTCCATTAAACCAGCACGGCTAAGGCGACGAGCCACCAATTTACCTGCCAAAGCGATGCGATTCATCAGCGCACTCAAATCCTGTGCATTTGCTGAAAAACTTTGCATCTGCTGGAGTACGTGACGCGATAACGTTGTACAATCACGATCTAGGTTTTTGTCGGCGGCATTATTGATCGACAAATCTAGAGATTCTGGCGCTTGAGTCATTTTTACTACTTCCTAGCTGTTTGCTCACGGGTCAGGTTGATTAAGCACAACCTTGAGTTGCTGCCTCTATCTTAGAAAGGTATTTTGATAACTTAAATATGATTTTAGATAAACTAAAGAATTGAGATTTTGGGGGCGGCTTTTCCCGCACACTGCAAAGGAGCGAGGATTTTTAGCCTAACTACCCATCGGTAAAAACGCAGAGTTTAACCGTTGCTTGGTTGCAAATATAGCAACTACTAGAGCGCTGAGGAAATGATAAAATTCTCAAACCAATTTCCAGCAAGGATTTCACTTGTGATTTTTCACAAGCGGCGATGTTAATTTTTCACCTAAAAAGTAGCGTGTTTTCTGATATCAGAATAGTGTCTGGCTGTTGTATTTATTTCTATCACAAATTCTGTACCTTGACCTAATTGGGAGTTACATCTCAGTTTACCCCGATGTTTTTCCACAATGATTTGTT
The DNA here is from genome assembly GCA_003556955.1 of Nostocaceae cyanobacterium CSSed10_463m. The sequence goes on along the minus strand of PWQB01000356.1, from coordinate 6,354 downwards.
GACTAATTGCCAATCCTAATCCCTTACCTTTACCCATTGGTTTAGTAGTAAAGAAAGGTTCAAATATCCGCCTTTTAATATGAGGTAGTATTCCTTTACCATTGTCATAAATGTGAATCACAACTTTTTGCTTCTTGCCAAGTTGTTTATCCAATCTGTGGGGTTCATTATTAGTGACTAATGATAAATGACTGCTGACCACTTCTGTGCGAATACAAATCTGGGGAATTAGGGAAAAGTCTTGTTTCATTCTTTCTTCTAAAGCATCAATGGCATTATTTAAAATATTCATAAATACCTGATTTAACTCTCCAGGATAACAATCAATTAAAGGTAATTCTCCAAAATTTTTAATGACTTCTATTGCTGGTCGATCTGAATTATTTTTGAGGCGATGCTGTAAGATTCTGATCACACTATCTATTCCGTCATGCAAGTTTGATTTTTGCATTTTATCTACATCAATGTTAGAGAAATTCCGCAAGGCAGAAATGATCTCTTGAATGCGTTCAGAGCCAGATTGCATTGACCAGAGAAATTTAAAAAAGTCTGTTTGAATCCGATTTAAGTCAAATTGTTGCAAATATGAGGTAATCTCTGGCTGCGGATTGGGATAATAATATTGATACAGTTCAATTAGTTTAATCAGGTCTTCAGCATATTGACTCGTGGTGTGAAGATTACTATAAATAAAGTTAATGGGGTGATAAATTTCGTTGGTCATATCTACTACGATTTGACCGAGATTAGCCATTTGATAATTCTGTAATAATTGAGCTTGGGTAATTTGCAGTTGTGCTGATTTTTCTTTTAATTTTGCTGCTGCTAACTCATGTTTAGTAATTTCATCTTTAACTTTTTCCTGAAGTTGATTATACTGAATAAATGTTGCAATTTCTTGACTAATTTTTTTGAGGGTATCTATTTCACATTTCTGCCACGGATGGTTATGATTATGGTCATAAACAATTAACAGTCCCCATAATATTTTTTGTGAAGATGCTGGATTTGGATCATCTTGGGATTTTAATAAAATAGGAACTACTAAATTACTGGGAAATTCAACTTGATTCAGTAAGTTAATTTGACTAATAAAATTAGGAACTGTGTGAGTTTCTTCTGTGATGTTTGATTGCTTTGGGGCTACATCCCTTTGAGTTATGGAAACTTGAATATCTGTATCTTTTAAGGATGGGAAAGCTGTAGCAACGACTTCAAATACTACTTCACCTCTACCGTTAGGTTGAAGACGGTAAATTAATCCCTGGTCAATGTCCAAAAACTGTCGAATTTCTTGTAATAAATTTGGCAGTAAAGTCTCCGTTTGAGAACAGGAATTTATGTGTTGTCGAACATTGTTTAAAACCTGTTCCTGCTTTTGGGACTGTTGCCAACGTTCCTGTAATAATTTTTCTTGGGTAATCTCTCTGTGGGTTCCTGTCATCCATACTGGTTTGCCGAATGTATCCCACTCAAATACTCGACCACCAGACAAAATCCACTTCCACTCGCCGGATTTAGCTAACATTCTCAGTTCAATTTCAAAGTTAGGTGTGTATCCTTCTAGATACTGTTGCAATACTTGTTGAACTTTTAACAAATCTTCTGGATGTACGAGTTCCACAAAGGATTGATAGTGGTTGGTAATTTCGTCGACTTCATACCCTAAAATTCGCTTCCACTGAGGGTCATAATAGGTTTGATTGGTAACTAAATTCCAATTCCACCAACCTAGACCACTGGAAGCTAATGCTATTTGTAAAGCTGCTTGTTGGTGCTGGCTCATTTCTAAGTCTCCTGGGGCTTGTTGCCGTTGCGGTTGATCTGGAAAACTTGGAGAGGGCGCTGCAACTTGAGCTTCCATCTGGTAGGTAGCGCGTTCTGGGGTATGCATAACGATAGGAGGAGGAAGATATTCTGGGCTTCTTTCTCTATGCTGTGTTAGCACCTGAAAATCACAGTTCCAAGATATAGCAAAAAAGTATTACTAATCTTGAATTAAATATAGGAAAACTTGAACAGATGACTGTAACCTCTGTAGCGATCGCTCATGTCTGAGTTTAGCAACAATTAGCTACTTTTTTTCCATTTATGTCTTCAGATATCAGATGAAATGTATATAAACTCACGGATTAAATAGCTGGAATACTTAGGAATTTTTGATTAAAAAATTCTAAAATCAATATATGTCAAATGTTTCAGATGAAAGCAATTTTGTCAAGATGTATTTGTAGCTTTCTAGAAAAAAATTGGTTTTCAATCTTATTGGGGAGGCTACATTCATTTAAATCTTGAGAATCTCAAATTTGAGGCAAAAAGATTATATGAGGAAATAAATGTCACACAGAAATAAGGCTGATTACGAATGACTATAGATGAAGTTGTATTGCTACTAAAAGCCAGCCAAGTCAATGGTTTAACTGCGCTTCAAGAGACGATATTGCGCTCTTCGTGGGAGGGAAAAACTTATACAAATATAGCCTTTGAAGCTCACTATGGTGGGGAGCGTGTGCGGAAAGTTGCTGCCCATTTATGGCAGTTGTTAAGTGATTTTTGGCAAGAACCCATTAATAAATATAACTTCTATCAAACTTTGTCGTCTCGCCGTTTGAGTAAAAACCATCAGCAGTTAATCAAGGAGTTCAACCGCGCCGCAACTGCTATATCTCTGGAATTTCCCAATGGTCCAGTATCTCTTAACTCTAGATTTTACATTCCTCGCCCACCAGTTGAAGAACTTGTCTATGCAGAAATAACTACACCAGGAAGTGTGATCTGCATCCAAGCCCCCAAGAAAATGGGCAAAAGTTCTCTAATTCTCAGGGTAATGGCACAGGCTAGTAGTCAAGGCTTGCTCACTGTCAGTCTCGATTTTCAGCAAGCAGATAAAGCAATTTTTAGTAGTTTGGATAAATTTTTGCGCTGGTTGTGTGCCAATGTGAGCCGGGAGTTACAGTTAGAAGCAAAACTTAATGATTACTGGGATGAAGATATGGGTAGTAAAGTTAGCTGCACTATCTATTTCCAAAAGTATTTGCTGGCGGCTGTCAAAAGTCCTGTGGTTTTGGTATTGAACGAAGTCGATTGGATATTTGAGTATCCTGAGATTGCTGGGGAATTTCTGCCATTAATGCGTTCTTGGTCTGAACGGTCTCAAATTGTGGAAATTTGGCAAAAACTCCGCCTGGTATTGGTTTATTCTCAGGAAATTATTGTGCCTTTAAAATTGGCAAAATCGCCCTTCAATATGGGATTGTTAATTAAGTTGCCCATTTTTACCAGAGAGCAAGTAGAGGATTTAGTACAACGTCACGGATTAGATTGGGCAGATACTAATAATACTGAAACTTTAATGGCAATGGTGGGGGGACATCCTTATTTAATCAGGTTGGCTTTGTATCATATTGTGGGTAGGGGAGGCTTAGAAGGCAACCTACAGGAACTACTGGAACAAGCTGCAACAACGACGGGAATTTATCACGAGTATTTAAGACAGTATGTGTTTTTATTGCAAGGGGAGCCAGAATTGGCAACTGCTTTCTATGAGGTTATTACTGCTATAAATGATGTGAAATTAGAGCCAGTTGTAGCATATAAATTACACAATATGGGGTTAGTCAACTGGGAAGGCGATCGCTGTACTCCAGGGTGTGAGTTGTATCGGCGATATTTTCGCAGACAACTTTACCCTTTAAACATTCGATTATCCCCCATGAATTAGGAAGCCTACACTTTACCGACCGATAAGTGTAGGTAGGTTGACTATCAACGAAGAGTCAATATTGGTGTGCCTAACCACCCTGCACCATTCTCCTTCTGCGCGGGATCGGGGTTATGTACTGGGAGAATTTGAAATTTAGAAGGACGTGGTGTATCGAGGGTAACAGAATAGGTGCGTAATTCATCTTGATGGAAAATTGTCACTTCGATAGTGTCGTTTGGTTGGTAGTCTTTGAGGCGATCGCTCAGTTGATGAGCTGTTAACCGAATTCCCTCAATGGCTAATAACTCATCTCCAGCATCAATTCCCGCCTGTTGTGCAGGTGAACCGACTTCCACAAATTTAATTACCTCTCGCCCATGTTCGGTTTTTGCTTTAATACCTAAATAAGGCTCTTCTTCCCGTTCTGCGACTAAATGTAAGCCAAATGGCTCCAGGTAATGATTAAAGGGTAATTCATCAGTGCTATTGATGTAGGATTCAAAGAAATCAGTCAAATCCACACCCGCCACTGATTCAATGACTTCTTGTAACTGTTCGGGGGTGTAGCCAATTTCTGGTTGCCCAAATTTCCGCCACATTTGCCGCATCACATCATCAAGCGATCGCTGATTCCCATGTCTAGCTCTAATCAGCAAATCCAGCAACAAAGAAACCATTTCCCCCTTCAAGTAGTAGGACATTTGGGAATTGTTGCTGTTGGCATCTGGACGATAAAGTTTAATCCAAGCATCAAAACTTGACTCAGCCAGTGGTTGCACCTTGCGCCCAGGCGTAGTCAAAAATCTGGTAATTTCCTTACTTAAATGATTTAAATAGGACTTAGCATCATAGATGCCCGCTCGCAAAGGAATTAATAAGTCGTAGTAACTTGTTGTTCCCTCACAGAACCACAAAGAATGAGTATAGTTTTCTTGCTCGTAATCAAAAACTTCTAACCCTTTGGGGCGAATGCGCTTGACATTCCACAGGTGAAAAAATTCATGTGCCACTAATTGCACAAAGCGCTCGTATTTCTCCTGGGAGCGAAACCCAAAACGCTGGTAAATTAATGAGCAACAGTTTTTATGCTCCAACCCTCCATAAGCTTGGGCAAATAAATGCAGTAGAAAAATATATCGTTCGTAGGGTAAACCCCCAAACATCTGTGCTTCTACTTGGATAATTTTTTGGATATCGGCAATTGCTTGCTGTGCTTGTAAATTACCCTCTCCCCAAACAGCCAATTCATGGGGCTTGCCCAAAACCTCAAAGTAGTATGATTGGTGGCTACCAATTTCCACAGGGCTATCCACCAGGGTATCAAAATCATCAGCCAAGAAAGTATAGACTTTCTCTTGCTCACCCACTGCTGGCAAGGAAGTAGTTACCCGCCACTCTGGGTGTGGTGGTTCAACGCTAATTTTAATTGGTAAACTCTCCCAACCAGGGAGTCTAAAAAATAGGGCTGCACCGTTAAAATAGCCGTGAGTAGCATCCAAATGATTTGTCCGTACCGATAGCTCATTCGCAAAAACCCGGTAACGCACGGTTAACTCTGAGACACCACTTGTATTCACCTGCCAGTGGTTTTTACTAATTTTCCGCCAAGGCAAAGGTTTATCCCCAGCAAAAGCGGCAAAATATTGTAAATTCTTGGCGTATTCTCGCACTAAGTATGAGCCTGGTGTCCATACAGGCATTTTCAAGTCAAGAATTTTCGATGAGTGGTTGATTAGCTGCAATGTTACCTCAAACAGATGCGTTTCTGGTTGAGGCATTGCCACCCGGTAATGAATCATCGGTACTGTTTCCTGGATGCCAATCTCGATACGAGGTGCTGTTGCTTCGATCATCTGAATTAAGAGTTATAAGTTCTGAGTCAATAGTTGATGGACAATAGTTCATGGTCAATAGTCAATAAGTTCACAATTGTGGACTGAAGACTGATTGACACTCCCATGCTCAAAAGCCAGAACATTCTTGCTGAACAGGGATTCTGGGAAATTTATCCCGGCAAGCATCTTGACCATTTTGACCGTATACCCTACAAAATCGCTATCTCCTCTAATGAGAACGTCTTGAGTACTGCCGCAATTCCAGCAAATATGAGTACGGTTAACTTCTGAACACATTGAACTAGCCTGAGATTTATCCCATATAAGTAGTTTCCCACATTTAACAAATGTCATGTCCAAACCATTACATTTATCATGATGCAGAAAGGGTAATTTCGTAAATATTTTGATGTTATCACCCTGATATTCGGAATTATGACTGCAAACACATCCAGTCAAGCTTAGAACTTGCCAGCGAGGTTAATCAACTGTTTGAAGTTGATGAGACGAATAATATTTTGAGTATTGTCAATTAGTATCCAACCTTTTTCATGTAGTTTTTCCATAATTTTGCTAGTTTCTTCTACCCCAATTTCTGTGACTTCGGCTAAATCTTTAAAAGGAATATTCAAAATTTCCTTACCTGTGCTTGATTCTTGTCCATAGCTTTCGCCCAGACTGACTAAGGTATGAGCAAGTTTGACAGCAGGCGGATAAGAACGGATTTGTAAGCGCTGGTTAATTTGTCGCAATCGCCGCACCATTAGTTGCAACATCCGGTGATGTAACTGCGGATCTTTAAATAATATTTGAATA
>PWQB01000801.1 GCA_003556955.1 Nostocaceae cyanobacterium CSSed10_463m | reverse complement strand
GGCGATCAACTTAAATAATTATGCAAGAAACACGGAGGGCTTACCCGTGTCTGAACGTGGAGGGTTAATTGCGCCGACGCTACCCTGTGAAACGTTAAATAATGTCTATACTTGTCTAGGTGTTATATAGCAGAATAATTCATCATTAAACCAGGGACAAAAACTTTCATCACCGGAATGTTAAAAGGTTGTCGCGTCAAATCGACACGATAAACGTGTTTGTAATCGGTATTCCCTAGAGACTGCAAAATACAATCATAGTCTGCAAATAAGTCTTGTTGAGCATAGTTAATTAATGTCTGCCAAGCAGTTGTGCTAGTAATTCGATCAAAATAGTTGTACAGTTTGCGATGGATCTGAGTTTGCTCAAAAATTTGCTCTGACTTAAGATCATCCCGTGCGTCGTGGATAAATGTCAACCGTGACGGAGCCGCTTCAGTAATAGCCCTGATTGCAGCCACACTAGGGATATTACTCCATAATAATATTATTATATTGTCAAGGTTTTATGTTTAATTATGTTGGTCTACTTGTAAAAATTAATATATTTTTAAATAATTGTTACTGATTATGAAGTAATGACAAAAGTTAAGCTGTTCTGAATTAATTCATCAACTCCTGAACTTTCCATAACTTATACCTGAACTTTTATGAAACACAAATAGCTATTGTCTTGGTACGATTGGACAAGACTGCAAAACAGTCCACTTATGAACTCGTATTTAGGAGATTTGAAAGATATGTCTGCTGAAAATGCTAGAAAAATGCTCGAAGCTATCCAACAAGATGAAGCGCTGAGAAACCAGGTGGAAAGCGGAATTTCCAACTCTGAGTCAGCATTCAATGTGACTGTAGAATTAGGTAAACAAGAAGGACTTGATTTCACATCTGAAGAATTGAAACGCGAGCTAGAAGCCCGTGGATTCAGCGTCAATGCAGATGGACAACTAGAAAGTCTCTCTGAAACAGTAGGAACAGATGGCGAACTTTCAGAAGATGCCCTCGAAGCCGTTGCTGGTGGATACTTCTCTGGTGGAAATTGCAATCAATGGTAAATGGTGACGGGTGATGTGTTTTGCTCAAAATCACCCATTACATCTACCAATTTTAACATCATTTCAAAACGAGGAGAGCATCTCAAAGTGGTAAAAAACATTCTTGGGTATGCTCTCAACTTATTACGACACGCGCCTTATTCAAGGAAAAACATCCCAAAATTGCCAAAATATTTGAGGGTTAATTCAGAAATTACTCCCAGATTTATAGTTTATTTAATGAGGAAGAGCAAATATGTTGCGGACAAGTAGTTATACAATTTATGTAGATTTGCCGAACAACCCAGAGGATGTACTTCTGGTACATGGTTACACTGGTGCTTTTGATAAAGTGAAACGACCCATAGCTTCATATTTACGTTCTGCTCAAGCCAAGCACCGTCCTAAACCTCTCTACGGAGAATGGGTTTCCGAGCCTCCTGTGGAGGCAAATGTGATTGCACCTTCTCCAGCAACAATTGAGTCCCTCAAACGGCGGGGTTACTTAACTGAAATGACAGTGGAAGAGGAAGAGGCTTATTTCGTCAAGATGGCAACAAAAGTACATCAGATTGAAAGTCTTTTGATGCCATCTTATATCATCATGCCTACCTATAGCTGTAACCTACGGTGCGCTTATTGTTTTCAAGACCATATGCGAACCAACCCGGCTTTTAAACATCTGTTGCAAATCATGCAGCCTGAAATAGCCGATAGAATTTTTGCAGCAATGCCCAAAATTGAGGCAGGTCATGGTGTACCAGCAGATTTAGATATTCCCCGTCGTATTACCTTTTTTGGTGGAGAACCATTACTAGCAGAAAATCACTCAATTATTGAATACATCATTAATAAGGCATTATCTCTTGGTGAGGCGCGATTCGATGCAATTAGTAATGGCACTGATTTAAAGGCTTATCAAGATTTACTTGGCCCTGATAAAATTTCATCTGTGCAAATTACCTTAGATGGTCCGGCACTAGAACATGATAAACGCCGCATCTATGCAGATGGTAGTGGTTCTTTTGCCAAAATTGCTGATAACATTACAATGGCGTTAGACTTGGGTGTGCAAGTGAGTGTGCGGATGAATATTGACCGCAATAATATTCAACAACTGCCTCAGTTAGCGGATGAAATTATCGCTCGTGGTTGGCATCACTACGAAAGATTTGCTACCTATACAGCCCCAATTCATGCGTCTAATGAAAATACAGATGTAAAAACAACTTTTAATTCCTGGCATTTGCAAAAGGCTTTAAAAGAAATGCGCCAGCAATATCCGAATATGGAAGTGATTTTACCTCCTGATGATGCCTTACCTGACAACATCAAAAATATGTTTAAACAATATAAAGATCCATCCCAAAAGAAAAAACCTTTACCTCCCTTTAAAGCTAGTTTTTGTCAAGCACATAAGAAAATGTATGTGTTCGATCCCTTTGCTGATATTTATGCTTGTTGGGAGAAAACTGGCGATCAGAAAATTCGTATTGGTCAAATAACTGAAAACAATGAAGTAGTTTTAAATGAGGAATTGAATCAAACTTGGCGGAATCGGACAGTAATTAGTAACCCCACCTGTCGTAAATGTCCTTATGCTTTTTACTGTGGAGGGGGATGTGCAGTTTTAGCAATGAATCACAGTGGTAATTTTCATAGTAACTATTGTGATGGTTTTGCTAATCGTTTCCGTGCTAATGTAGCTCAGGGTTATGAAGATTATGTTTCTGGTGCTGAACCTCTTGTGAAGCGCAATCCAGTAGTATCTAGTTGCTAAGGTTCACAAATTTATCTAACTAATTGCAGAATTGTGTCCATACTAAATTAGTGTGGACAACTTTTTCAGAATTTATTAGCGGTAAAAATATGGTATTTGAACATAAATTTCAAAATCGTCTTTTTTTTACTCCGATATATGGATTTAAGTTAAATTTGTCAGAGGCTTATCTTGCCGACCTCATTCAAGAAAGTCTAAATCTTTATGTCAATAAAGGAACTTATCAAGAATATCGCAGCACTAGAGATGCATTTCAAAGTCAAGATGATATCAATCATCACTTACTATTTAAAGATTTATTTGATGTAATTTTACAGGCTTTTACTGAAACTGTCTGTAAAGACTATCAGATTAAGGGACAACATAGACAAAAACTATTGCTTAAAAAAGCCTGGATTAACGTCAATCCTGAAGGCGGATATAATGTTGTTCACAATCATCCCAATGCTTTCTTTAGTGGAGTTTATTATTTACAAGCAAGTGAAAAATCAGGAGAAATTGTGTTTCTGAATCCAGTATCAGAGCAAAGCTTAACTCTCCCACATCAGTTAATTAATCAAGGTAGTATTTATAGCAATGATCGCTATTGCTATCCCCCTAGACAAGACTTACTAATTTTATTTCCTGCTTATCTAAAGCATTACGTTCATCCTAATAAATCTTCAGATGAAAGAATCTGTGTAGCTTTTAATATTGGAATCTGATTAAATCATCACTAAATTATACTAGCTATGAAATCACCCAATTCTCAGCAAATCCAAAATATAGTTATTCTCGGCGGCGGTTCAGCAGGTTGGTTATCGGCAACATATTTAAATAAAATGTTGAATGGTAGTCAAGGTACTCCTGTGAAGATTACGTTAATAGAGTCTTCTGATATTGGCACAATTGGGGTTGGTGAAGCCACAATTCATACTTTTCCCCGCACGTTGCAATTATTAGGCATTTCTGAAACTGAATGGATGGTTAAATGTAATGCTACCTTTAAAAATGCGATTAAATTTGTAAATTGGTCTGGTTTACCGGGTAAAGATGTGTATTGGCATCCGTTAACTGATATTTTCCGTCCGCAAGATTTAACAGTGCCAATTTTTCATTATTGGTTGCAAAGCAAATTATCAGGAAATCCTGAAAATTTTGATAGTGCTTGCTTTGCGGAGGTGGAATTGTGTGAATTTAAAAAAGCACCCAAGTTTGTAAACAAGAACAAATCTCATATTCAATTAGGAGATTATGGCTATCATTTAGATGCCGGATTACTGGCTACTTATTTGAAGCAAAAGGGAAAATCTGAAGGCATTACACAAATTGTCGATAATGTCAAAGATGTTTCTTTGGATGAGAAAGGGTTTATTCGACATTTAGTAACAGAAAATCATGGTGATATTGCCGGAGATTTATTTATTGATTGTTCTGGTTTTGTTGGCAGACTAATTAATCAAGCACTGCAAGAACCATTTATTTCTTATAATGATTGTTTATTGTGCGATCGCGCCGTAGCTTTACCAGTACTCTATGAAGATGGAGATAAATATAACGAAAAGCATGGAGGTATTAATCCTTATACAACATCAACAGCCTTAAGTACAGGATGGGCGTGGAATACGCCATTGGTAGAGAGAAGTGGTAACGGTTACGTTTATAGTAGTGCTTTTATTTCTCCTGAACAGGCTGAAATGGAGTTGCGACAACACTTGCAGGAATATACAACTCCAGCGCGACATTTGCAAATGAGGGTGGGTAAAACTCGTAATAGTTGGGTAAAAAATTGTGTGAGTATTGGCTTAAGTAGTGGATTTATTGAACCCTTAGAATCCACAGGCATCTATTTGATTGAGGCAGGACTATCTCATTTATTAAAAAATTTTCCTGACCAACAATTTGATCCGGTGCTGAGGGAAAATTACAATCAAACAATGCAGCAGTTGTATGAAGATATCCGTGATTTTATCGTCCTCCATTATTGCTTAAGCCAAAGAGAAGATACTCTATTTTGGCAAACTAATAAGTATCAACTAAATATTCCTAATTCATTGCAAAAACGATTAGAACAATGGCGAATAATGTGGCAAAAAAGTAACTTTTCCGCAGTTTCTCAATCAGTATATGGCGATTGTTCTTATGTCTGTATTTTGGCAGGGATGGGTTATTTACCTGAGAAAGCTTTGCCCATTGTCACACATCAGCAAGATTTATCCACAAAAATTTTTACTGGGTTAAAAAATTACTCTCAAGAGTTAAAAAATTGTTTACCAGATCATGTCGATTATCTCAAAGATATCCATCAGCGCCATATATTAACAAATCTGTTTGTAAAATAATTCAAAATTAGGAACTATATGGAAGTCCTGCAAGCCTGGGAAAAGATTGTTGGTAGGGAGAACGTCTTAACCGTACAAGAAATTACCGATGCGGCGGCCACTGCCACATTTGCAACTAAACAGCGAGTACTGGCAATTATTCGACCAGGCGATCGCTCCCAAGTTCAAGAATGCGTGAGAATTGCCAATCAATACAAAATACCCATTTATCCTATTAGTGGCGGCAAGAATTGGGGTTTAGGCTCAAGAGTCCCACCCCAAGATAATAGCGTGATTATTGACTTGGGCAGACTGAATCAAATTGTGGACTACAACCAAAAATTAGCTTATATCACAGTAGAACCTGGAGTAACTTTTCGTCAGGTATATGAATATCTCCGGTCTCTGAAGTCCAATTTATTTATTTCGGTAATTGGTGGTCCGCCTGAAGCTAGTGTCATTGGTAACACCTTAGAAAGGGGAGATGGTTGGGGGCCTTTAGGCGATCGCTGTGCTTACGTTTGTGGTTTAGAGGTTGTTGTACCCACTGGAGAATGCATTCATACGGGATTTGGTCGCTTTGCTAATGCCAAAACCACTCGCGTTGGACGCTGGGGCGTAGGACCCTACTTAGACGGAATTTTCACCCAGTCTAACCTGGGAATTGTCACCCAAATGACGGTGTGGTTGCTGCCTATTCCCAAGTATCACCAGACCTTTGGCTGTATGGTCGAAAATAATGCAGATTTAGCAGCACTACTAGATGGTGTGCAAACTTTAATGCTGCAAGGAACAATTAGAGATACCTGTTTTTCCATCTGGAATTGTTACAAAGTCGTTTCTAAACAAGGAAGATTCCCTTGGAAAATGACTCAGGGTAAAACTCCGTTTTCTTTCAAAGATGTGAAAGGAACAGAACCTTGGTTTGCTAACGGTTCGTTATTTGCTAATAGCCAAGCAGAAGGTTTAGCACAACGTCAAATAGTAGACGAAGCTTTATCTAAGCAAGTACAACAAGTAGTTTTTACCCAGACAGATCCAGAAGAACATGGATTAGGCGCACCCAATGAGGAGAATATTAAAAGTACCTATTGGCGTAAGAAAACCAAGATTCCCGCAGATATTAACCCTGACCGTGATGGCTGTGGGGTAATTTGGCTTTGTCCACTATTACCCTTTGATGGCAGACAAATCGTTGAGGTATTAGAAGTTATCGTATCTACTATTAAACTTTACCAGTTTGAACCCAATTTGGGGATGACTAGCCTATCAAGTAGAAGTGTTCGCTTATTTATTGCCATTATGTATGATCGGCAAGTACCAGGTGCGGATGCACAAGCGATGGCCTGTCATGATGAATTACTGGAGTTTTTGCTGCAAGCCGGATATATTCCTGATCGTTTAGGAATTCAATCTATGAACTCTTTACCTCCAGCACAAGATGATTATGCCAAATTTATGAGTAATCTCAAGCAAAATATTGATCCCCAAAATATTTTAGCTCCGGGTAGATATGACTGCTTTTAAATAAAAATTACGCATAATTCACGTTTTCTTGGCGTTCTACAGCCCTTGCGGGCATCGCTGCGCGCGGGCGACTTGGCGGTTAGATAAATCAAGATTTGTGGCAATTGTTGCGTAAGTCCGGTTAAATCAATAGTCAAGATTTATGGTGGGGGATTGAGACCTCCACCCATAACACCTAGAACTAATCCAACTGTCGTGCTACCAAGCGAGCAAATAGTCCATCTTCTTTAACCAACTGATCATAATTCCCTACCTGCACCACGCGACCTGCCTCAACCACATAAATACGGTCAGCATCCCGAATAGTGCTGAGACGGTGGGCGATGACGACGCGAGTTGCATTCATTTTAGATAAACTTTCTGTGACAATAGCTTGAGTTTGATTATCCAAAGCGCTAGTTGCCTCATCCATCAGGAGAATTTTCGGTTTTAAAACCAGCGCCCTGGCAATTAGCAATCTTTGTCTTTGTCCTCCAGAAAGATTGCTGCCACCTTCACTAATAACTGTGTGCATTCCCATAGGCATGGCTTGAATATCTGCTT
>PWQB01000103.1 GCA_003556955.1 Nostocaceae cyanobacterium CSSed10_463m | reverse complement strand
ACCAGAAAACATATAGTTAAAATCACCCATAATCCCTATTAGGGATTGAAACAGCTTGGGGAGTCTCACAGGGTATCTCTGTCAGGTTAAAATCACCCATAATCCCTATTAGGGATTGAAACTAATATAGATATAATGTGAAGTTAAGGAAATAAGCGATCGCCAAAGAGGTATGCCAGCCAAAACCATTACAGGTATAGCTTGGGGTTCAACTTTGAATGTTGACTTATCAGAGGTACTCAAAATGAGCGATAACAAATTGCTACAAAGGATTAAGTTTGACCAAAATATTTTGGCTGGTAAACCAATTATTCGGGGATTAAGAATACCAGTAGCAATGATTTTAGAATTATTAGCTAAAGGTGCTAGTAATCAAGAAATTATGGAAGATTACCCGGAATTAGAACCAGAAGATATCCAAGCAGCGCTATTTTACGCTTATTATCTGGTTTCTCAAGAAGAGGTTATAGACAGAGCAGCTGCATCCTAAACCAGATATGAAATTTTTAATAGATGTCAATGCTAGTCGCACTTTGGGTAATTGGTTGGAAAAATTAGGTCATGATGTAGTTTTTGTAAGTGACACCAACCCCGAAATGATAGACGAGCATATTTTGGAACGGGCAGTTGCGGAAAAAAGAGTTATTGTCACTACAGATAATGATTTTGAACAGATGATTTGGCAGCAAAGAAAGCATCATTGTGGAGTTTTACGTTTAGAAAATTTACCTCGTGAAGCTAGGAATGAGTTATTAATAGATACTTTAAACTTATATAGTGAAGATTTACTTAATGGCAGAATTGTGATTGCTATGAAAAATAAGTTTCGGATTCGTCAGGCTAATTTTGAATAGGTTGATTTGAGATTATTTCAAGTTTATTTACCCAAAAGGTTGGAGAGACACGACAAATCGCCGTCTCTACAGAAAACATATCCGTCAATTATTTTTTGACAAAATACTACCCACCACTGACCTATTGCGGTCTTCTTTGCGCCTTTGCGCCTACAGCGCTTCCGGCTATTATGCAATACAGTTTTCTCCTTGTCCCTCTCCTATCATAGCTTTCAGCTTTGGGAATGTACCTCATAGCTGCCGGAAGTGCTGTAACGTACTTCGTACTTCGCTAGAGACTCCGGCACGCTGCGCGAACGCTGATGCGCGAGAAAAAAATATTTTCTTATATTACCGCCAAAACAGAAGTGATGCAGCAGCAGGTAGACTGACACTAGATAGCACTTGCAAGAAAAAGATGTCAAACACTCCTACCACCTCGCTGAGAGAACAACAACATCCCTTAATTCATCAACTAGCTGATACCATTGAAGCGGTTTGGCATGAACACTTAGACTTATCACCTTATCACTTACCTGCGGAACTGGGGTATGTAGAAGGCAGACTAGAAGGTGAGAAACTGGTGATAGAAAATCGCTGCTATCAAACACCCCAATTTCGCAAAATGCACCTAGAACTAGCAAGAGTGGGGAATATGTTAGATATTTTGCATTGCGTGATGTTTCCTCGTCCCGAATATGACATCCCCATGTTTGGTTGTGACTTAGTAGGAGGTAGAGGTCAAATTAGTGCAGCGATCGCAGACCTGTCTCCTGTAAACTTAGATCGCACCTTACCAGAATCATATAACACCCAACTCACCGCACTCAAACAGATCACATTTTCCCAACCCCGTGATTTACCAGAATGGGGTCATATCTTTTCAGAATTTTGCTTGTTTATACGTCCTGCTTCCCCAGAAGAAGAGACAATGTTTCTCTCCCGGATTAAAGAAATGTTAGACATTCATTGTACTCAAGCGATCGCCTCTAGTCCAGTGTCCCCAGAAAAATCACAGCAGATCATAGCCGGACAACGCAACTACTGCACCAAACAGCAACAAAACGACAAAACCCGGCGAGTATTAGAAAAAGCTTTTGGTCAAGACTGGGCAGAAAATTACATGACCACAGTATTATTTGATCTACCAGGCTAAAAAGTATTTCCTTCCTGAGACAAACTTATATTCTCCCCTTCGCCTCATCTCCTCCATCTGTAGGTTCTGTTACGTTTTCCCATAGCTGATGAATGTAGAATTTATTTATGCAATGAGAGTTTAATGGAGTTAAACAATAGCAGTAAAGACTGGGAGTAAAGATTTCCTAAATCAAAGACTGCTAAAAAACTTACTAATTGGTTCACCAAAAAGTTAAGGAAATTGTAATGTTAGGAATACTCTCTTTGACATATATTTATAGTACGTCATCAGCTAATATAGCAAAAGCCAAAACAGAACCTCTAGCAAGCTACGCAGTCAGCGCAGCCATTTGTACTAGGGCTTAACAAAAGTCAAAAACTGGCTGTGACTTTGTTTTGAAATTTTGCCATATTCTAGCTTCTTAGCGGTTGCTAGACCATTTTGGAATAATAGCTGATGTCATGTAGCCATAGATGCGCCTAATTAGCTGAGATATGCAGGCTTAGTGTGTAAGTCTGCGGCATTGTTATTCTGGGTAAAACAGCGCATTTATCGACCATCGACCGAGTATTCACATCAAATTAATCACATCCAATTGGTATGACTAAATACTCACTTTTGTAGCAGAAATATTTTTTGAGCTTGTTAATATAGCAACCGCCAAGCAGGTTAGGACATTGTTGATTGCTGAAAGCCTTGAAGCAAATTGGTTTCTACTCAGCACTCAGCACTTTGCTATATAATCTCTCAAAATCCAGCACAAGTGATAAAAGTTGCAAAAAATACTTGTGAGAAAAACTGCACAATTACCAATTTTAGTGATGATATTTACCAAAACTATACCAGGCTGCAATCAAAAAACCACTATTATTTAGTGTTTGTATTATCAGTGTGCGAATTACTAAAAATTGTTTGACTAAACCTAACATCAATTTAAAAAAAGTGCAATGGATACAAACCCAGAAACTGAGATCAAGTCTAATGCCTCTTAATTACGAATTACGTTAGCGAAGCTCCTCTGAAAGAGGCATTCTGAATTACGAATTACTATAACCACTTTTCTCTTTCCATAAGCACAATTCAACAAACGGGCAACAACCATGTCAAGGGTGACTGAGAAGCAAGGCTCAAAAGAGCTGCTACTTGATCCGGAACAACCTAAGATTTGGTGGGGTATCGCTGTAGCCCTACCAATTGTGATCGCTGCTGGACTGCTAACTACTGCTAAAGTTGAGCAGCTAAAAAAAATAGGCACACCTGTACCCCTCCAACCACTAGCTAATAGCATTAGTTCTGTGGGGCGTTTGGAACCAAAAGGGGAAATTGTCAGACTTTCGCCTCCCTCTGCTGGACTGCAATCTTCATCACGGATTCAGCAACTTTTTGTGCGTGAAGGTGAGCGAGTGAGAAAAGGTCAAGTTGTGGCGATTTTAGATAACCACGAAACCCAACTAGCCGCCTTAGAAGAAGCAAAAGCTAGACTGCAAGAAGCACGGGCTAATTTAGCTCAAATCAGAGTTGTCTCACCTAGAGATATTCAAGCTCAAACAGCAGTTATCGCTCGCTTACAAGCCCAGTTAAACGGAGAAAGGGATGCTCAACAAGCGACAATTTCCCGAATAGCAGCCCAATTAAGTGGGGAAAAAGTGGCGCAACAAGCGGGTATTGAGCGTTTAGAAGCTGAACTCAGAGGACAACAAGAAAATTTAAGAGCTACTATAGCCCGCATTCAAGCCGAACAGCGCAATGCTCAAGTTGATGCTGGACGCTATGATTTTTTGTATCGAGAAGGTGCAATTTCTCAACAAGAACGAGATAGAAGAAGACTGAGTGCGGTAACTTCTAATCAGCAGGTTTTGGAAGCCCAAGCTACTCTAAGACAAGCACAGGCGACTCTACGACAACAAATAGCCGAAGCTAGAGCGAATCAGGTAAAAACTATCGCCACCTTGCAACAGCAACTTGTTGAAGCCAGGGTTACTCGTGAGCAAACTATTAGAACTTTGCAAAGTCAAATTGACGAAGAACAAGCCAGACTCAAGAGGATTCAAGAATTTGGTCCTACTGATGTCCAGAGGGGAGAAGCTCAAGTTAGTAATGCGATCGCTAATTTAAAAAGAGCCGAAGCAGAACTAAAATTAAGCTACGTCCAAGCACCAATTGCTGGAGAAATTTTAGCAGTTCACACCAAATCAGGAGAAGCCATTAGTGCAAATGGGATTGCAGAAATTGGCGATACCAATCAAATGAACGTAGTTGCTGAAGTTCCTGAAGATAGTATTTCTCAAGTGCGGATAGGACAATCTGCTACTATCACCAGTCAAAACGGAGCCTTTACAGGGGAATTAAAAGGAACTGTAACTGAAATTGGCAGAAAAATTGGCAAAAGAGATGTCTTGAGTACAGATCCTGTAGCAGATGTAGACGCTAGAGTTGTGGAAGTGAAAATTTCCTTAACTCCCGAAGATAGTCAGAAAGTTTCTGGTTTCACCAATGCTAAGGTACTGGCTCAAATTGACAGAGAATTAAATTCCGATTGAGCATTACTGTCAATTCCAAATAAGAATTTGACCAAAAACAAATTTTAGATTTTGGATGAAATACTTCCATCCAAAATTTAATCTTGAATGGCTTTCTTAATTACGTTAGCGAAGCTCCTCCGTAGGAGGCATTACGAACTACGAACTACGAATTACGCATAATGGCTCCCAAAATACCCCTATCATGGCTACAACTAACCAGAGACAAAACTCGCCTAGCAGTGGCTTTGGCAGGAATTGCCTTTGCTGATATTCTCATGTTTATGCAAATCGGTTTTCGGGATGCACTATATTATAGTAACGTGAGGTTACATGGTAGCCTAAAGGGTGACATAGTTTTAATTAATCGTCAATCTAATGCTTTATTAGCAATGGAACCCTTTTCTCAAAGAAGGTTGTTTAAAGCTTTAGAATTAGAGGCGATAGAATCGGTACATCCCATATATTTGGACTATACAACCTGGAGAAATCCTGTAACGGGTCGCCCTCGCAGTATTCTGATATTTGGCATGAATCCTGAATCTAATTTGTTCGATTTGCCTGGGGTTCAGGAAAATTTAGATAAATTAAGACTACCAGATGTGGTTTTATTTGACCGTTCCTCTAGAGAAGAATATGGGCCTATTGCTTCTGAATTGGATCGAGGAAATACTTTAACAGCAGAAGTCCAAAGAAGAAGAGTTACAGTAGATGGACTATTTACTTTAGGGGCATCTTTTGGCGCAGATGGTAATTTAATTACCAGTGATGTGAATTTTTTGAGAATATTTGCTAATCGCCAACGGGGATTAATTGATATTGGTTTAATTAGACTAAGACCAGGACAGAATGCCAATATTGTTGCTGAACAATTAAGAAATTATTTACCCCAAGATGTCAATGTTTTAACCAAACAAGAGTTTATTGATTTTGAGCGCAATTACTGGGCTAGTAGTACAGCTATTGGGTTTATTTTCACTTTAGGGACAATTATGGGCTTTATTGTTGGGACTGTAATTGTTTATCAAATTCTGTATACTGAAGTGTCTGACCATTTATCTGAGTATGCCACACTGAAGGCAATAGGTTATACACAAAATTATTTGTTAACGGTGATACTTCAAGAAGCTTTCTTGTTAGCTTGCTTGGGATATATTCCAGGATGGATTGTGGCGATGTTGATGTACTCTAAGGCGAGAGATGCTACACTACTACCAATATATATGAGTTATGAACGAGCAATCACTGTATTGGTTTTAACTATAATCATGTGTTTTGTTTCTGGTGCGATCGCTGTGCGGAAATTACGCTCCGCAGATCCAGCAGATATCTTTTAATATTGATTCGCTAACAGTTATGAATTAAATCTAAACTGTTAACATTTATAGAGTATGATGAATTATAATTTGCAAGTGATATATATTCATTATTTACAGGATATACACTGCCGTCTCGAAAATCCCCACATCTAATCACCTACTTGAATATGAGACAAGAACCTGTAATTTCCATAAAAAACCTTAACCATTACTATGGTAAAGGCGCACTCAAAAAACAAATTTTATTTGACATTAACCTAGAGGTTTATCCTGGGGAAATTGTCATTATGACAGGGCCATCAGGTTCAGGTAAAACAACGTTATTGAGCTTGATTGGTGGATTAAGGTCTGTACAAGAAGGAAGTTTAAAATTTTTAGGTGTAGAAATGTTTGGCGCTAGTCAAAATAAACTAGTGCAAATTCGGCGTAATATTGGTTATATTTTTCAAGCACACAACTTGTTAGGCTTTTTAAGTGCCACACAAAATGTGCAGATGGCGGTAGAACTGAATAATAATGTCACTACCAATGAAGCTATTTCTCGGTCACAAGCTATGCTGGGGGCAGTTGGTTTAAAAGATAAAGTGACCTTTTACCCAGAAAGCCTTTCTGGTGGACAAAAACAAAGAATAGCGATCGCCCGCGCCCTAGTCAATAGTCCTCCATTAGTCCTAGCAGATGAACCAACGGCAGCTTTAGATAAACAATCAGGTCGTGATGTGGTAGAAATCATGCAAGGTTTGGCCAAAGAACAAGGCACTTCCATCTTGTTAGTAACTCACGATAACCGCATCTTGGACATAGCGGATCGCATCGTCGAAATGGAAGATGGACTTTTAACCCGTGATTTCCCAAGTGCAGTTATCGGTGAAAAACCTTAATTTTCTTAACTCATAACTCATAACCTATAAATCATCATTATATTGAAGCACCCTGAAGTAAAAATTCTTATCCGGCGGGATCTGATCTTTTCACTTCTGCAAGCTTCTCCGGTACAACCATCTTTGGTTGGGGTTGGCGATTTGTGCGAAAAGTGACATTCACCCCTTCACTAGATTGTTCTAGCACTAGTAAAGGCGTAGGTTTAGCCTTTTGATCCCAATGCATACGGGCAATCCGTCCTTGAATTGTGGGTTGCCAATTATCCTCACCTTCGCTGGGGCTAAGATAAGTTTCCACACAGTCAATAATTTGGCTAATCGTGGCAGAAGTTGCTTGGGTTGGTAACTTAATTAACCGGATTTGAATGCGGAACAGCACCCGTTTAGCCACGTTTGCACCAGTACCAGTCTCATATTCCACATCAAATATTTCATCTACCTGCCGTCCAGTACTAGCAATACCGATAATTCCTTGCTGGGCTTGATGTGGACGCAGGGCTTGAGATATCTTGTCTTTGACTTGAATTTTAATTT
>PWQB01000711.1 GCA_003556955.1 Nostocaceae cyanobacterium CSSed10_463m | reverse complement strand
TTGGAACTGGCTGGAATATCATAAAGCCGGTCAAGTTTTAGCAAGTGATGAAATTAACGAAGAATGGGCAGATGTTCGCATTGATTTCACCACAGCCGATGGAAATATTAGCAGTGCTTATCAAGCCAGGGTGGAGATGAAAGGCTCAGTTATGACAGCCTGGAACTCAGCAGAACAGCCATCTTTAGAGGAAGTAAAGCAGTATCAAGTCCGTAATTTAGTAAAATTGGCATGATCAAAATTGGATTACGGCAATACTGGAATTTACTTATATTGCTGCCAATCTCGTTTTGGATTACTTGTTTAAATATTTAGTGTGGCAGTGCGGATCAGCATCAGCTTGATTATCCATGCTTGAAAATTGAATTTTTGCGAATTTCTGCCAGCGTTGCATCTGCCAAAAGAAGTTTCCTAATTTAAATATAAATCTTCTATAGCGATCGCATCCCAGGAACACCCAGAGGTTCAATCATACAGTGGAGGCGATCGCCTTTATTTGTTTAAAGGATGACGTTGTTCATTTTTCATCCCACACCATAATCACTCAATTCACGCATGAAAGGAGGGTGAAAACCCAGCACAATATCTTGCTTTGGTACACCCAGACTAACTAACTCTGCTGCAATATCATGTTCAGTTGAATTGTAGAAAATCCAAATTTTTTCATTTCTGATATCAAGGTGCATTACACATTGATGAATCCAACGGTTATGTTGCCAACCCAAATGTATAATTTGGTAATGATTTCGTTGCGTATCAAACACAGTTTCCACTTCAATTTCACCGTATGCAGGCTTATTTTGAGAATATTTCATTAATAATTCCTGCACAATTTGCTGATAAAAAATTAGTTTTTCCGTCATGTTTTCCACTCTGTAATCTGCACTAATTGAATATCATATACCAACAGTTTTACGGAATTTTCTAGTAGCATTGAGGCTGGAAAATCAAGTTGAAAGAAGCTGTTATATACTAAAATCGGTACAGCTAGATAGAGGACGCGATTTGGATCTTCACGACGTAATGCGGCTCGATAGTTAATAAATTGACCTAGTGCCGTATGGAATTCGGAAATTGCGGATGCACTACTAAGAAAGCTTTTGACCTCAACCGCTATTTTTTCATCTCCGCGTTCTGCTGCTAGCAAACGTTCTGCCCCCAAGTCAATTTCCATATCCACACCACCTACCTTAATCTGTAATGGATCGTGAGTAACATTCCACCCATCCTTAATCAGAGATGTCTTAACAACTTGATGAAAGCGATCTTTAGCAGCCACAACTTATGTTTAATCTTCATTTTGCTACTTTAATCTATCATAATTGCCCCACGAATCTGACAGCATCATTAGCAATAAATTCCTAGTGATAGCAAGAATAGTTTAGTCTGTGGACGTTGCGAAATATTTATTATCTTCAAACTTACTTCTTCTAGCGATCGCCTACGCCCCGCCAGCCCATCGCGTCCCAGGAACACCCAGAGGTTCAATCATACAGTGGAGGCGATCGCCTTTGTTTGTTTAAAGGATGACGTTGTTCATTTTTGCAGCAATAAACCGGGTAGATACTGAAAAACGAGTTATATTACCCACCCGACACACAATTTCCAGAATCAAACAACCTCTCAGGTAGCTATGGAGTTTTACCCACACCGTCTGCTGCTTATGCTACATAATCTAGTGCTAAAATGAGATATAATCTCAATAAACATCAAAAATACTCCATTTACCTAAAATAAATTACTCCAGAAAATATGACAATAGTTTTGTATCAGCAAGATTTCTGCGAAATGTTAGACGAAGGTCTAACACATCATCAATCTAATTCAAGTTCTGATATCTATGAAGAATCTATAAAGGCAAGTACAAAATATTTTCATTGGCAGGAATGGTATATGCTGCTGCGCTCTGGGTTAACAATCACAACTTATGAAATTACACCTATCGAGAATTTAATCGAAATTTCAAAACGTAGAAATAATCCTACAATAAATTTAAGCTTTTTTATTAAAGGTAATACCAAAACAGTTTTACAGGGTTTGACAAATTCGGCAGATGAAGTAGCAGGTCGTAATTATCTGGAATTTTTACCAGGAATCAAAGAAATCGATGAATGTGTAGCCGGACAGAAAATTTTCAGAGTGCAGATTCTGATTGAGCCAACAAAATTTTTTAGCAATTTTAATGCTAATCAATTACAATATCTTCCTTGTGAATTACAAAAGTTTGTCGATGGAAGTGATGTGAAACCTTTTCACCACCAGGGAATTACAACACCAGAAATGCAACTAGCTCTACAACAAATATTAAATTGCCCCTTTGAGGGAGCTATGAAATCTCTATATTTGGAAGCGAAGGCTCTTGAATTGATGACACTTAAGTTTAGTCAGTTTCTAGAACCTGTAGCCACTGCTAAATCACAATTTTATTTATCTACGGGTGATATTGACTGTATTTATCATGCCAAAGAAATTCTGATTCAAAATCTAGATAATCCCCCTTCAGTTCTCGATTTATCACGGCAAGTAGGATTAAATGATCGCAAACTCAAACAAGGGTTTCATCAGGTATTTAAAACTACACCATTTGCATACTTGCGTTACTATCGATTAGAGCAAGCACGGCAATTATTAATGGACTCAGAAATCCCCGTAGACCAAGTAGCAAAAGTAGTTGGCTATAGCGATCGCAGTCGGTTTGCAGTGGCGTTTCGCAAGCAATATGGCATTAATCCCAAGTCTTACCAAATGCAATATCGCAAAAGCAGCGATCTGATTAGTTTGAATCGAGGGTAAGATTTTAAGAAAAAGTCCGTCTCGGCCGCTAAAAAGTCCGCCTTGGCATCAAAACGGCTTGCACAACTACTCAACTTTATTTTATTTTTCTTGAGAATCCTTTTTATTAAGTATCCCTGACTGAACTGCGCGGCCAGGTGTATGGAGTAGTTTATGAAACCCAAGCATTTATCACCAATTTTATTACTCACAAGTTCAGTCTGGCTGTGGTGTACCGTGAGTGCAACAGCCGAACAGGTAACAAACTCACAAACTCAGAGTCAATCTATTGCTTCTGTATTACATCAATCCCGGAAAATTAGAGAAATTCCCCAACTCAGTGAGATAAAGCCTCTCAGCACTAGCGCCCAAATGCTAGTACAGTCACCAGTTCCCTCAGAAGTGATACAGGTGATGGGAGTAGAAGCTAATCCCACTGAGAATGGTGTGGAGGTGATATTACAAACCAATCAAGGACAAGAGTTACAAATCACCAATCGTAGTGCTGAGAATAACTTTATCGCTGATATTCCCAATGCTCAATTAGTTTTACCCAGTGGCGATGGGTTCATATTCCGTTCCGAAAATCCAACTGAGGGAATTACTGAAATAACGGTAACAAACTTGGATGCAAATACTATCCGCGTGACTGTGGCGGGTGAAGCGGGATTACCGACTGTGGCGTTATTTGATAGTGACGAAGGTCTGATTTTTGGCTTCACACCAGTTGTAACTTCTGCCCAGACTCCACAATTACCAGCAGAAGGTGAAACTCAAACAGAACAACCATCAACTCCAGACCAGCCGATTGAATTGGTGGTAACGGGTCAGCAAGATGGATATAGTGTACCCAATGCCACAACTGCGACGAGGACGGACACACCTCTGCGTGATATCCCGCAATCAATTCAAGTAGTTCCCCGACAGGTGCTAGAAGATCGACAGGTGATTCGCGTCACAGAAGCACTGAATAATGTCAGTGGCGTACAGAGGGGAAATGCTACAGGTGGCGGTATAGGTGAGACATTTAACATTCGCGGATTTCAACAATTTGGCGGCAATTTCCGCGATGGCTTTAGAGACAGTGGGGGTATTACAGAAACGGCAAATTTAGAACGGATAGAAGTCCTCAAAGGCCCCGCTTCTGTACTCTACGGGAATTTAGATCCCGGTGGTATTGTTAACTACGTTACCAAACAACCACTCTCAGAACCTTTTTATGCTGCTGGGTTGCAAGTTGGAAGTTTCGGTTTAGTGCGACCAACTCTTGATTTCTCAGGCCCCTTAAACCCAGAGGGGACATTACTCTATCGATTAAATGCAGCTTATGAAAAAGGAGGAAACTTTCGGGATTTTGACACAGAAGTGGAACGATTTTTTATCTCGCCTGTAGTTGCCTGGAAGATTAGCGATCGCACTGACCTAACATTTGAATTTGAGTACGTAAAGGATCAGCGCCCATTTGACCGGGCATTAATTGCTTTTGGTACAGGCGTTGCCAATATTCCCTTTAATCGAGTTTTAGGTGAACGAGATGATTCTTTTGAAAGTACAAAATTTTCAGCAGGATATCGATTAGAGCATCGTTTCAATGACAACTGGAAAATTCGCAATCGGTTTCGTTTCTCTTCTAATGACGTAGTAAATTCTATAACTGAAGCATTCAGACTAAACGAAACTACTTGGCAACTGAGTAGAGGATTTTTTGGGAGTGAGGCTGAAGATAAAACCTATGCATTACAAACCGATATCATAGGAAAGTTTGCCACTGGCTCAATTCAACATACACTTTTATTTGGCATTGATTTATCCCGGCAAACATCGGATTTATTTGTTCCCTATGATGATGCTGCCAGCATTAATATCTTTAATCCTGTTTATGGAGTTATTCCACGACCTGCTAGAGGTCAGTATCCAGTTGAATTTGACTTTTTTAGCGAAACTAACACAAATTCTTTTGGCTTGTTTGTGCAAGATCAAGTAACGCTGGCTGAAAACTTAAAACTACTTGTAGGTGGACGCTTTGACACCCTTAATCAAAGTTCTACTTCTTTTGACAATTTTGATCAAAGCTCTACTTCTAGTAGACAACAAGACCAAGCCTTTAGTCCGCGAGTTGGTATTGTCTATCAACCCATTCAGCCAATTTCTCTATACACCAGTTTCAGTAGATCCTTTGTACCTAACACTAGCACTCGTGTAGATGGTTCACTGCTTGAACCAATACGTGGCACGCAGTATGAAGTTGGCATTAGAGGTGAGTTTCTCAATGGTAGACTGACCGCAAACCTAGCTGCTTATGAACTCACCAGAAGTAATATTCCCGCACCTGATCAAGATAATCCAGGTTTCTTTATTGCTGTGGGAGAGCAAAGAAGTCGGGGTATTGAGTTGGATGTCACAGGGGAAATTCTTCCGGGATGGAATATGATTGCTTCCTATGCTTACACTGATGCCAGAGTTACCAAAGATGACAATCTACAGCCTGGTAATTTACTCAATGGTGTGCCATTCAACTCCGCCAGTTTGTGGTCAACTTATGAGATTCAAACAGGTGATTTGCAAGGCTTAGGATTTGGCTTGGGTTTATTTTATATGGGTGAACGCCAAGGTGATTTAAATAACTCTTTTCAAGTGCCTAGTTATGTGCGTACTGATGCCAGCGTGTTTTATCGGCGAAATAACTGGCGGGTTGGCATTAATGTTAACAACCTTTTCAATGTAGATTATATCGAAGCTACCCAGCGCCGGACTCGCATTAATCCTGGTGCGCCGTTGACAGTCAGAGGAACGGTGTCAGTGGAATTTTAGATTGTCCCGTTCTTCGAGTAGAACTAAATCAACTTTTTAAAATGTATAAAATTCGTCGTGGGCTTGGATTATTTGGGTTAACAATTTTGACAATTGTGCTATTTTCTGCTTGTGCTAATAATATCTCACAAAACTTAACTAGCTCTGCTGAGTTATTGCCTTCACAGTGCAGAATAGTCAAACATCTTATGGGTGAAACCTGTGTTCCTAATAACCCACAGCGAATTATTGCTGCGAGTGAATCAACTTTGGAGGCTGCTTTAATACTGGGCTTCAAGCCCATAGGTACAACTAATTACGCACAACAAAGCGATTATTTGAGAGAACGGTTTGAAAGTTCTGCCAGTGTTGGTTTACATTCACGACAACTAAGTTTAGAGAAAATTCTCACTATCAAACCAGATTTAATCTTGGCTACAGATGATTATGGAGAACAGCAGGAATTGTATGATCGGCTATCACAAATCGCTCCTACAGTGATTGGACAGTGGTGGGATGGTAAGAGTATTCGCTGGAAAGAATGCTTTCAATTGTTTGCCCAAGCCTTTGGGAAAACATCTGAAGCTGAAGAAATCGTCAATGCTTACAATCAACGAATTGCAGAATTACAACAGCAAATGGGCGATCGCCTCCCAAATACTGTCATCTCAATTATTGCCATTCGTCCCGATAGAATCCGCCTATTTGGGAAAACCAAATTAATCAGTAGCACTATTCTCGAAGACATCGGTTTTCCTCGCCCACTTTCCCAGGAAGAGGGAATGGATATCTCCCTTGAAAGTATTGGGGATGCTGATGGCGACATCATTTTTCTCATGGTACCAGATCCCGAAGCACAACTTTATCAGCAAGTTATGAATCATCCTCTATGGAAACAACTGAACGCTGTACAGGCTGGAAAAGTATATCAAGTTGAAAATAGTTACTGGGGTGGAAGTGGCTACATTGCTGCTAATCTCGTTTTGGATGACTTGTTTAAATATTTAGGGAAGTAATCATAAATATGTCAACCAACAAAACTAAAAATAATTGCCGTTTTTGTTCCGAGATTTCCCAAGCTAACGGTGAAGACCCCATTGGTTCTGCTGTAACATTAGAGCAATACTTAATTATTGAAGCTGCACAACCTTGGCCAGATAAGATGTGGATAGAACCTGACCCCATGCCACAGGGCTTATTAGCAGCATTAAACGTTGTTTCGGAAAGTAATATAAAAATTCGAGTAATAGCGATCGCCACAGACAAAGAATACTCCCATCCAGGTTATACTCGTGTATTCTACTATCGCCGACCCGCCAAATTTTTTGCCCAATTTGAGAAATATGAGTTTATCCTACCTCATGCTTTAGTGGGTTCTTTGGCATTAGCTTTACTTAAAAATCCCGAAGAACTACCAAACTTTCACCAATATCGGCAACAAACAAACCACATTCGAGAAATACTCGTTTGCAACCACGGGAATGTAGATGTGGCTTGTAGCAGATTTGGTTATCCAATTTATCAAAAATTACGTTCTGAATACGCTGCTGCAAATAATAATAACTTACGTTTTTGGCGATGTAGTCATTTTGGTGGACACGAATTTGCACCTACCTTAGTTGACTTACCCCAAGGACAATATTGGGGTCATTTAAAGCCAGAGATTTTAGATTTATTAGTCAGACGTA